>NZ_QOAY01000040.1:9945-10144 GCF_003314775.1 Microbacterium sp. H6
CCGCGCCGCACCCGAGTCGAGGAACTCCACGTCGCCGCGGGCGTCACCCGTGCGGGCGACCAGGCGGGGGTCGGCCTCGTGGATCGCGCTCGCCGTCTGCTCGGGATCCGCCCCGGAAACGAACACGCCGAGCGCCTGCGGGGCACCCCCGTGCGGGTCGAGCTGGTCGATGCGGCGCTCGCTCAGGAAGACATGTGCG
>NZ_QOAY01000108.1:0-197 GCF_003314775.1 Microbacterium sp. H6
CGCCTACCGGTGGGTGCCGCGCGCCGCCCCCGGCCCGGTCGGACGCCTGCTCCTGCTGCCGGGCCTGGTGGCCGCGTTGTGGACGGGCCGGGAGGTGCTGCTGGGCGCCTGGCCGTACGGGGGGCTGCCGTGGGCGCGGCTCGGGATCACCCAAGCCGACAGCCCCCTCGTTCAGACGGTGTCCTGGGTCGGGGTGA
>NZ_QOAY01000108.1:363-644 GCF_003314775.1 Microbacterium sp. H6
CCTGATGGTCTTCACCGTCGCCGCCGCGATCGAAGCCATCCGGACCGGCCGGTGGCGTCGCCCGTTCCCCGCCGCCGTACCCGCCGTCACCACCCTGATGCTGGTCCTGGTCCCGGCGTTTCCCACCACACCGGCCGGGACGATGCGGGTCGGGGCGGTGCAAGGCAACGGCCCGTCCGGGTACTTCGACCAGCGCACCGTGGGGGCGATCGCCCGGGCGCAGGGGGACGCGACCGGCCCGGTGCTCGACGCGGGTGTGGATCTGGTGGTGTGGCCGGAAG
>NZ_QOAY01000108.1:682-1724 GCF_003314775.1 Microbacterium sp. H6
GGATGCTGACCCGTTCCAGACCCCGTGGCTGGCCGAGTATCTCACCGGCATCAGCACCCGGGCAGGTGCCCCGCTGCTGGCGAACGCGGCCACCACGGCGGGCGGCAACATCTACAACACGTCGTTCCTGTGGGACCCGGCCACCACCGGTGCCACGCCGCAGCGGGAGCAGGTGCAGACGCACGCGAAACGCCACCCGGTGCCGTTCGGCGAGTACGTGCCCGACCGGGCGTTCTACACCCTGCTCGCCCCCGACCTGGTCGGGCTGCTGCAACGCGACTACGCGCACGGCACGGACGTGCCGCTGGTCACCGTCGGCGGTGTGCCGGTGGGGTTGGCGATCTGCTTCGACGTGATCTACGACGAGGTCATCGCCGAGAGCATCACCGCCGGTGCGGAGCTGCTGGTGTTCCAGACCAACAACGCCGACTTCCGCGGCACGGACGAGAACCTGCAGCAGCTCGCGGTCGCCCGGATCCGCGCGGTAGAGACCGGCCGTACCGTGGTGAACGTCTCCACCGTCGGCACCAGCCAGATCATCCGCCCCGACGGCAGCACCCTCACCGGTCTGCCCGCCGGACAGGCCGGGGCGCTGATCGCCGACACCGACCTGCGCACCGGCATCACCCCCGCCGTCCTCATCGGGCAAGGCGTCTCCGCTGTCACCTTGTGGGGTGGGCTGGGTGGTCTCGCCCTCACCGGCGCGATCGCCTGGCGGCGGCGCACCCCTGCTGTGGCCTGACTAGGCATGCCCGCCAGACAACCCGGGGTTATCCTGCGGGTGGGAGGACGAGGCGGCGGATCTCCGCAGCGATCAGATCTGGTTCTGTGGCGGGGATGTAGTGGCCGGAGCGGGCAGCGACCACGTGCCGGCCCTGCCGGGACTGTGCGGCCCGATACCGCCCGGCGGCGGTCGCGGCATCCCGGACCCGTCGCGGCATCCCGTCCGCGAGACTGCCGGAGATGACGGTGACCGGGACATCGGGCAGCGCCGGCGGGTCGCCCTGCCAGGCGTGCAGCTCGGTGAGGAAGGTGCGCGCTT
>NZ_QOAY01000108.1:2004-2254 GCF_003314775.1 Microbacterium sp. H6
TCCGGGCGGCGGGACGCGGCCAGCCGCACCATCGGGCCGCCCGCGGAATGCCCCACCTGCACGAACCCGCTGCTCGGCTCGAGGCCGTCCAGCAGATCGTTCAGGTCGTCGGCCATCCGGTCCAGGGTGCGCCCTGCACTATCCGGGACGGACCGACCCAGCCCCGCCCGGTCATACACCACGGCCCGCGTGAACGCGGCGACCCGGGTCTGCACCGACGCCCAGGTGGAGCGGGTCGCCGCCGATCCCG
>NZ_QOAY01000291.1:0-198 GCF_003314775.1 Microbacterium sp. H6
AAGGCCGTCGGCGAGAAGGCCGAGGTCGGCGGCGGTCGCGACGGCAGTCGATGCCCGTCCATCCAGCGACGCACGCACGAGAGCGCCTTCGGCGTCCCGATTGGTGCGCAGCACGTGGTCGGCAGCCGCGGCGGCCGCGTCGATCCACGCCCGTTCTCCGAACGCGGCTCCGGCGCGGGCGAGGGCACCGATCGCGAG
>NZ_QOAY01000291.1:467-13278 GCF_003314775.1 Microbacterium sp. H6
GTTCCATCCGGTGATCACCTTGCCGTCGACTGCCGGGGGCACCAGGTCCGCGCGCTCGGCCACCGGGCGGAGGTAGTACCCGCCCTCGGAGCGCACGCCGTCGATCGTCGACTCGGAATCCTGCGCCGCGCCGAATCCGCCTCCGTCGCGCGGGAGCACGCCCGTCAGGAACGAGGCGATACCTCGCACGGTCGGCTCGTCTCCCCCGTCACGAGCGATGTCGAGCAGCTGCGCGTTGTCGGTCAGCATCCGCTCGTAGTGCGGCACGGTCCAGTCGCGCCCGGTCGCGTAGCGGAAGAACCCGCCGTCGGCGTCGCGAAGGTCGGAGGCCGCCATCGCGGCGAGCGCGCGCGCACCAGCGGCAGATGCCTCCGGCGCACCTTCTCGCACGAGGGGATGCTGCAAGAACCGCAGTGTGGTGGCGACGGGGAACTTCGGCGCGCCGCCGAAGCCGCCGAACCGGCGGTCCTCCCGCTGCGCGATCGCCTCCGCCGCCGTCGTGATCGCAACGACATCCGGGACGTCCGATGGCGCCGATTCCGCTGCTCGGGCGAGTGCGTCCGTCACGGCATCCGCCGACTCCTCGGCCTCGGTGCGACGGAGCGTCCAGGCCTCCCGCACCGCGGCGAGGACCTCACGGAAGGCGGGCATCGGCGCACGGGCCTCCGGCGGCCAGTACGTGCCGGCGTAGAAGGTGCGTCCGCGCGGCGTGGCGAACACCGTCAGCGGCCAACCCAGGTTCTGCGTGAAGGCCGAGGCCGCCGCCATGTACGCACCGTCGACCTGGGGGTGCTCCTCACGGTCGACCTTGACGGCGACGAAGCCCTCGTTGATGAGCGCCGCGGTGACGGGATCGGCGAAAGACTCCCTCGCCATCACGTGACACCAGTGGCAGGTCGAATAGCCGATCGAGATGAGCAGCGGCACGTCCCGCCGCCGGGCCTCCGCGAAGGCCTCCTCACCCCACGGGTGCCAGTCGACCGGATTGTCGGCGTGCGCGCGCAGGTACGGGCTGAGGGTGTCCGCGAGCCGATTGGTCATAGCCTCCACGCTACGCCGCGCGTGGCGACTGCGGTCAGCCGACGAGGAGTTCGACCGGACGCGAGGCCGCGTACCCCACCAGCGGCAGCGCACGCTCGGCTGCCAGAGCGATGCGGGCTTCGAGCACCTCGGAGGTGATCTCGTAGCCGTCGAAGTCGGTGTTGCTGGCGTAGACGCCGAGGGGCAGGGTGAGCGCCTGGAAGAACGCGAACAGCGGACGCAGCTGGTGCTCGATGATGAGCGCGTGCTTCTCGCCGCCGCCCGTCGCGGCGAGCAGCACCGGCTTTCCCACCAGGTCGTACTGACCGACGAAGTCGAACAGGTGCTTGAAGAGCCCGGTGAACGACGCCCGATACACGGGGCTGCCCACGATCAGCAGATCGGCGGACTCGATCGCCTGCAACTGCGCCTCGACCTCCGGCGGCAGCTGGTCACGCTGCAACGCGCCGGCCAGCCCCGGTCCGATCTGCGTCAGCTCGATGAGCTGCGACTCGATGTCGGCGCGCTCGGCGATGGCGGCCGTGATCGCGCGGACGAGGGCGGTCGTCTTGCTGGGCTCGTGCAGGGATCCCGACACGGCGACGACACGGTACGGAGCTGTCATGCCTCGACGGTACTCAGGACGACGCCCCGTGTCGCGCGAGGCGACACGGGGCGTCATGTAGGCCCGGAGGCTCCGTCTCCCCGAGAGGGTCAGTTGACCTCGTCCGGGTGCGAGCCCACGCGGCCGGAACCGTCGAGCGGGTCGAGGGCGTCGATCGCGGCGATCTCGGCGTCGGTCAGTTCGAAGCCGAACACGTCGAGGTTCTCGCGCAGGCGCTCGGCGCGCACCGACTTCGGGAACACGATGATGCCCTTCTGCAGGTGCCAGCGGAGCACCGCCTGCGCCGGGGTGACCCCGTGCGCGGCTGCGGCATCCGCGACGGCCGGGATGCCGAACAGGTCGTACTTGCCCTGGCCGAGCGGACCCCACGCCTCGATGCGCACATTGTTCGCGTCGGCCCAGGCGACCTCATCGCGGCGCTGGTACGCGGGGTGGAGCTCGATCTGGTTCACAGCCGGGACCACGCCCGTCTCCTTCACGGTGCGCTCGAGGTGCGGGACCAGGAAGTTCGATACGCCGATGCTGCGGGTGAGACCTTCCTCACGCAGCTCGATCAGCTTCGCGAACGCGTGCACGTAGTCGTCCTTGGCCGGGGTGGGCCAGTGCACCAGGTACAGGTCGACCTTCTCGAGACCCAGCTTCTCGAGGCTCTCGCCGATGGCGGCGCGGGGCTCGTCGTCATGGTGACGGTCGTTCCAGAGCTTCGTCGTGATGAAGAGCTCGTCACGGGGGATGCCAGAGGATGCGATGGCGGCACCCACGCCCTCCTCGTTGCCGTAGATCGCGGCGGTGTCGATGTGGCGATAGCCGATCTCCAGAGCCTCGCTCACCGCCTTCTCGGTCTCTGCCGGCGGCACCTTGAAGACGCCGTAGCCCAGCTGGGGGATGGAGTTGCCGTCGTTCAGTTCGAGTGCAGGAATCGTCATGTCTCCAGCCTATGACCTGTGATGACAGGTGGACCCGGCCGGTGACGAAAGAAGTCGGTGCGGTCGCCGCAGTGCCCGACCGACTTCCGTAGGCTGAGGTCGATGAATGAACGCGACACGTCCGGCGATGAGGAGTATCTCCCGCCCCCGCCGCCCGCGGCCGAGACGCATGATCCCGACGAGGATGAGACACGGGTCGTCACAGCGACGAAGAGGCGCAGTCGGACCATCGTCATCCTGGTCATCGTCGTCGCCGCCTTCCTCCTTCTCGGAACCATCGGGGCGAATCTCCTTCTCGCCGCCGGTCTGCGCGCCGAGATCGGCGAGGGACGCGGACAGTCGACCACGGCACCATCGACATCGGCGACACCGGAATCCACCCCGACCACGACGCCACCCCCTGCCCTTCCGACATCGGGGTGCGGTGAGCTGTGCGCCGCGGCCTCGACGGAGGTCGGAACCGCTGCCGGCGACTGGAAGCTCGAAGGCGAGTGGACGGATACTCCGAACGACCTCGGCTCCCGCGACGCCACGACCGCCGTGTTCAGCTCCGACACCGGACGCGCCACGCTGACCGTGCTGCAGTTCGCCTCCGACGAGGAGGCAGCACAGGCCGCCATCGACATCCGGAGCAGGATCGGCGACCCCACCTACACGGAACAGGTCTTCGATGACGGGTCCGGCACCCGATACGACTTCGAGGGAGCGACGATCAGCCGGGTGGTGTGGCACCTCGACGCGCAATCGCGTCCGCATGCTCCCGGGCGCCTGTACCTCGTCGAAGCGCCCGCGAACGCCGCGGACAGCTTCGCCGGTCAGGCCGCCTACCGCTTGTATCTGGCATTGCCCGTGTAGCGACGGCGCCGCGCACGGGCCGGTGAGCGGACGACGTCAATCGAGTCCGCTCAGCCCTTGCGACATCGACCGGAAGGCGTCGACTGCGCGCACGGCGGGACGAGGGCCGTCGGGATCCGCCGCCCACTGTTCGAGCCCGACACGGATCGAGGCGGTCGCGACGGCGGCGAGCAATGCGGCATCCCACACGGCGAGGCCGCGTTCCTGAAGGATCGCACGCAACCTGCGCTCGGAATCATCGTTCACACGCAGCCACACGTCGCGCATCTCGGAATCGTCGTCGAGTCCGCGGAGCACGCCGAGCATCGTGTCGAGTTCGAGCCCGTCGGCGATGCCCGCACCTGACTGTCCCTCGGCGAGCTGCGCCTCGATCACGGCCGGGATCTGCTCACCCAGAGCCCCCTCTCCGACCTGCGCGAAGGCCTCCTGCCACCGTTGCGCGCCGACGCTGAGGATCGGCGCGATCGCGTCTTCCTTGCGTGCGAAGTAGCGGTAGAACGTCCGCACCGAGACGCCCGCACGCGCCGCGATCTGCTCTGCGGTGACGCCCGCCACGCTCTGCTCCGCGAACAACGCGGCCGCAGCGGCAGCGATCTCGCGCTCGGTCGCGGCCCTGCGGCGCTCGGTGAGGGTCGACGTCTCCACCGTCACAGCGTACGGGAACAGATCCGCGCACCGGCAGGTTGGGACTAGGTGGCACAACATGCCAAACAGGCATATCCTGCCAGTACTCATCACGAAGGGAAGATCATGAACCGCTACGAAGGACGTCGGGCTCTCGTCACCGGAGGAGGGTCGGGCATCGGCCAGGCCACCGTGCTGCGGATGCTCCGTGAAGGCGGCAGCGTCGTCGCCGCCGACGTCAGCACCGAAGGCCTCGACGACACGGTCGCCAAGGCAGGGCCGCTCGCCGAACGCCTCACCACCGTCACGATGAACATCGCCGACGAGGCCTCCGTTGCCGCGGGCGTCGCCGAAGCCGTCGCCGCTCTGGGCGGACTCGACGTGCTCGTCAACGCTGCCGGCATCCTCCGCTCCTCGCACACCCACGAGACGACGCTCGACCAGTTCGAGCAGGTCATCCGCATCAACCTGGTCGGGACGTTCCTCGTCATCCGCGCGGCGATCCCCGCCCTGCAGGAGGGCTCCTCGGCCGCCGTGGTCAACTTCAGCTCTACCTCGGCCGGATTCGCACACCCCTACATGGCGGCCTATGCGGCCAGCAAGGGCGGCGTGCAGTCGATGACCCATGCGCTCGCAGCGGAGTACGCGAAGAGCGGTATCCGCTTCACCGCGGTGCAGCCGGGGTCGATCTCGTCCGGCATGACCGACGGGTCCGGACGGAGCAACCAGAGCAACGGCCCCGGCCTCCCCGCCGACGCCGACATGAGCCTGTTCATGAAGCTCGCACCCGCGATCGGCGAGGGTTTCGCCGGGCCGGAATCGGTCGCCGGTGTGGTGGCGATGCTCGCGAGCGAGGACGGCGCCTTCATCACCGGCACCGAGGTGCGCATCGACGGCGGCACCCACTTCTGAGATGCCCGGAGACGTCTGAGAGGCGCAGAGGGGGCACCGGCCGATGCCGGTGCCCCCTCTGCGTCTGCGCTCAGCCCAGCGGCTGCTCAGCCACCGATCCGGGTGGTCTTGACCTCGTTCACCCGCACGACGTTCGTGCCGGTCGCGGTGCCGGCCCGGTAGGAGAACACCGAGGGCGAGCCCTCGCTCTGCAGCGCCGCGGTCGCGTCACTCGCGGACACCTGCCACGTCGCCGGTTCCGGCTGTCCGTCGGCCCACACCTTGGCGCGGATCGTGGTCGAGGACGACCCGGTCGTCTCGGTCGACAGATGGAACACGGTGCCGGCACTCCAGGTCAGCCCCGGCACAGCGGCGCTCGCGATGGCCGTCCCGTTGCGCTGGATCACGACCCACGTCGCCCCATCAGCGCGGTGCCACGCCAGGGCGCGGTAGCCGGCGTCCGCGTTGCGCCGAGAACCCGCTCCGACGTAGACGGTGCCAGACTCCGGACCGCCGGAGAGCGTGTAGGACATGGTGGTGGCGGCATCCCGCACCGACGCATCGTCCAACAGCATCTCCCTGGTCTGCCCGGCGACGAGGTCGATCACTCCCGCACCGTCGGCCACCGAGAGAGCCGTCGACTTCCCCTGCATGGGCGTCCATACGCCACCGACCTCAGCAGTGCCCCAGCCGGATTCCACCGCACGGTCGAACCGGTCGGATGCCACCACGACATCGGCCACGACGGGAGCCGTCACCGCGACCTGCTTCTCGCTCGACGCCGACAGTCCGCTGCTGTCCGTCACCGTCAGCCGCACGGTGTAGGTGCCGGCCGCCGCATAGTCATGCGTCGCCGTCGCGCCGGTCGCCGACGAGCCGTCGCCGAAGTCCCACGCGTAGCCGCTGATCGACGCTGCGCCGTCTGCGGTGGATCCCGACCCGTCGACCGCGACGGTCAGGTCGGTCGCCTGGGCCGTGAAGGCCGCCGTCGGAGCCTTGAGGCCCTTGCCCAGCTGGAAGTGCGAGCGCACCTGGTCGGCGTTCAACGCGAGCGGGTACACCGCGGCCTCGTCCAGCGATCCCTTGAAGTAGTTCGACGAAGGAGCAGAGGGCCAGCCCGTGAGCGCGTCTCCCCCGATGCGGAGGTAAGCGGGGTCGGTCTTGGCCGTCGTGACCGCGGCGTCGGACGCGACGAGCTCGCCGTCGACGTACAGCTTCATCCCGGCCGCACCCTGCGACGCGACAGCGTGATGCCAGACGCCGTCGTTCAGCGCCTTGGTTCCGGCGATCGTGGATCGGGCCTGCCCGGCGAAGACGCCGAAGGTCAGGGTGCCGCTGTTGGCCATGTACAGCTGCCGGTCGACGCTCGCGGAGCTTCCCGTCTTGGCCGCTCCGGAGCCGATGAGCATGCCACCGGTCTTCGTGGTGGTCTGGAACCAGATCTCCGCGGAGAACTCGCTCGACACCGGCGCCTTCGCATCGGAAGACACCCGCCCGTTCGTGGTGCCGTTGAACGTTGTCGAACCGGTGCCGCTGTTCTCGATGCCCGACGACGAGGCTGAGGCTCCCGTGCCGCTCACCGGGTTGTTCGATCCGGCCCAGTCCTTCGAGACGTTGCCCATCGGGTAGTACAGCGAAGGCTTGTCCGCGAGGATCTTCTTCGAGTAGGCCGAGGCGGTGCCCGCCGTGGCCTTCGCGTTCACGCTCGCGCTCGTGGCGATGTTGCCGTCACGGTCCTTCGCGACCACCGTGTAGCTCTGCGTGGCTCCCGGGGTCGCCGTCGGGTCGTCGAGGGTGACCGTCGTCTGCTTCCACCAGGTGCCGTCCGCTGTCGCGGTGGCCACAGGCTCGGTGGCACCGTCGCGGCGCAGCTCGTAGGTGAGGGTCAGGTCGTCCCTGTCCCAGTTCGTGGGGATCGACACCCGGGCGCTGCCGGGGACGGGCGAGGTGCCCGCCGTGGGCTTCCATGCCGCGTCGGAGAGCCGGGGCCCGTCCTTCGCACCACCCGGAGGGTTCGTGGAGAAGCGCACGATTCCCTCGAACTGCCCGTTGTTCACCGAGCGGAACTCTCCGCCGATCGAGATCATGTCGCCCGCGCCCGTGATCGACAGGCCCGCCTGGCCGAGGCCGCTCGTGGTGCCGACCGCGAAGTCGGGCGCCCACTGGTACGGCGACGGAGCGGGGGTGCCGGCCCAGTTGGCGTACCCGGAGTAGGTGTTCGCGGAGAGGGTTCCGCGCGCGTCGGCCGTGTAGGCCTCGGCGTACTGGTACACCGCCGGGTTCTTCTGCGGCTGGAGCCCCATCGTGTTGCAGGAATGCATGTGGCTGGTCGTGTAGACCACCTTGCCGGTCGAGTAAACGCCGTAGTGATCGCCGTGGCAGTCTGCGATCCACCGCACCGCACCCGTGCCGGCCTCAGCGGCGAACGTGCCCTCGAGGTTGCCCCCGCCGGCCCAGCTCCACCCGGTGCCGTAGACGGTGTTCGCGTCCGTGGCGAGCGCGAAGATGCCGGAGTTGCTGCTGCTGCCGCTGTTCTTCACGACCTTGGAGATGCCCCAGGCGGTGTCGGCGGCACCCGTGGACTTGTCGACCGCTGCGGAACCGCGCAGGCTGCTGCCGTTCACCGCGGAGAAGCGTCCTCCCACGATGACGTTCGTGCCCGCCGGGTCCATGACGAGGGCGTCGACCTGGCGGTCGGCCTGCGGGGCCCAGCTCAGGAGCGCTCCGTTCTTCTGGTCGAAGGCCGCGAGGTTCTTCCGGGCGACGCCGTTGGCCTGGGTGAACAGACCGCCGAGGTAGATGTTCGACCCGTCGGTCGTGATGGCGTACACGCCGCTGCCGCCGATCGACGGCGCGAACTGCGGGACCAGCTCACCGGTCTTGGCATCGAGCGCCGCGAAGTTCCAGCGGTCCTTCCCGTTCACCTTGTTGAACGAGCCGCCGATGTAGATGCGGGACCCGTCGGGAGACGCGGCGACCGCCTTGATGACGCCGTTGACCGTCGGGGCGAACGAGGACAGAGCACCCGAGACGATGTCGTAGGCCAGCACGTTCGAACGGGCGGTGAGGGCTGTCCCGGACGCCGCCTTCGGCTCCCGCGCGTTGTCGAACTTGCCGACCGCGTACACCGTGGTGCCGATCGTGGTCTGCGCCCATACGTAGCCGTTGTCGATCTGCACAGTCGGGATCGGGTCCGACGTCACCACGTTCTCGTCGCGCTGCAACTGCGGCGGCATCGTCGGCGGCACATCCGCCGCGGCAGCCGCCGTCGCTCCCACACCCGACAGACCCGCGATCAGCAGACCGGCCGTCAGCATTGATGCGACGACACCTCTTGTCCGTCGCCCGAAGCGTGCCCGTCGCCCGAAACTCGTGTTCCCCACCGTGACTCCCCAGTCGATGCTGTCCCGAACGCGGCGTGATCATCCCCCGCGCGCTCGACGACATCGAGGCGGCGAAAGATCGCCGCGACGCGGTGGTGTGAACTCCCCAGTTCGAAACTCCCCAGTCCGACCAGCCATGCCAGTCGGTCGCAGACGCCAGACAGGCGTTGCGCACCCACGGTAACACATCGCGCCTCCCGATCCGGAGGAACGCTCGAAGCCGGCCGGATCAGCGCCACCGCACCGCCGCCATATCAGCGCCGCGGCACCGCCGCCATCGCCGCTGCCCCTCGTCCGACCAGGCGTTCCAGCGGGCCCCGTCCGAAGAACATCGACCAGAGCGTCGTCAGGAGCAGCAGTCCGAGCGCGGTGGCCGCCCAGAAGGCGTTGCTCGAGAAGAACCCTCCTGGCCCGGCCACCAGCACGACGGAGACGACGTGAGCGCTGTATGCCGTCAGGGGCATGGAGCCGAGCGCGCCGAGCGGCAGCAGCACCCAGCGCAACGGCCGGCTCAGCAGCAGACACAGCGCGATGACCACGAGCGCGAAGCCGCCCGATCCGAGGATCTCTGCGGTGCCGCCGCTGTGCGGTTCGACCGCGAACACCGCGGTGAGCACGGCGCGGAGGGGATCTGTCTCGGTCAGCGCCTGCGGGTATCCCTCCCACCCGGAGGGCGGGGAGACGACGCTGCCGGAGCTGCCGTCGGAGAAGGAGCCGCCGCCGGAGAAGGAGCTGCTATCGGAGAACGAGCTGCTGCTGAAGCCCCCGGCGAGTCCCGCTGCCTGACCGATTCCGCCCAAGCCGTAGCCGATCACGGCGAGCACGAATCCGATCCCGAGCGCGACCGCCGCCGTGCGCAGCCGCTCGACGTGCAGGCGACCGAACGCCATGCCGGCGAGCACCAGCGCCATCCAGACCGTGATCGGATACGTGCCGTAGAGCACGAATCCGATACCGGAACCGTAGGGGTTCAGCATCACCGCGTTCAGGAAGGCGAGCAGAGACGGGCCCAGCAGCGCGAGCACCGCGCTGGCGCTCAGCAGCTGCCAGGGCCGCCACCGCAGGAACGGGATGACCGCGACGTAGAGCAGACCGTAGAGCGTCAGGATCACGGCGATCGGGGTGTTCAGCATCTCCAGCGCCAGCCCGATCACGAAGATCACCGCACCGCGCCCGATCAGCTGCAGGCGGATGCTCGGGATCCGCTCGCGGTCGGGACCGGCACTGCGCCCGGTCATCAGGGCGATCGAGATACCGGCGAGCACCGCGAACAGGATCGAGGACCGCCCGTGCACCAGGTCGGTCCACGTCGAGGGGTCGAACCAGTCGAATGCCTCTGTCTCGCCGATGTGCGCTCCGGCCATGCCGAGGATCGCCAGTCCTCTGGCGATGTCGAGCCCGAGGATGCGCGGCGGCCGCCCGAACTCGCGGAACCACTGGACAGGAGCGAGAGCGGTGATCACCCCATGATCGTAGGGGGCGATTCCCGGCATACGATGGAGGGCTATGTCTTCTCCCGTGATCTCCTATCCCCCCGAGCTGCCGGTCAGTGCGGCGAGGGCCGAGATCGCCGACGCCATCCGCGACCATCAGGTCGTGATCGTCGCCGGTGCCACGGGATCGGGAAAGACCACGCAGCTGCCGAAGATCGCTCTCGAGCTCGGGCGCGAGCGCATCGCGCACACCCAGCCCCGTCGCCTGGCCGCACGCACGATCGCGGAGCGCGTGGCCGAAGAGCTGCAGGTCGAGCTCGGCACGATCGTCGGCTACAAGGTGCGCTTCACCGACAAGGTGTCCGACGCCACGCGCATCGCCCTGATGACCGACGGCATCCTCCTCAACGAGATCCACCGCGACCGTCTGCTCACGCGCTACGACACGATCATCATCGACGAAGCGCACGAGCGCTCCCTCAACGTCGACTTCCTGCTCGGCTACCTCGCCCGCATCCTTCCGGAGCGTCCGGATCTGAAGGTGATCATCACCTCCGCGACGATCGATCCGGAGAGCTTCGCGAAGCACTTCGCCGCTCCCTCGGAGACCGGCGGCGACGGAACCCCCGCCCCGATCATCGAGGTCTCCGGCCGCACCTATCCGGTGGAGATCCGTTACCGCGGGCCGGTCGAGGATGCGGACGACGAGAGCTCGCCTGCGAAGCCGGAGGACGAGGTGTCGGCGATCGTCTCCGCCCTGCGGGAGCTCGACCGTGAACCGCCGGGAGACGTGCTCGTCTTCCTCCCCGGTGAGGCCGAGATCCGCGACGCCGCGGACGCGGTGCGCGGCGCCTACGCGAACGACCGCTCCCCCACCGAGGTGCTGCCGCTGTTCGGCCGCCTCTCCGCCGCCGACCAGCATCGGGTGTTCGAACGCAGCAGGGTGGCCGGCGTGCGCCGTCGGGTGATCCTCGCCACCAACGTGGCCGAGACGAGCCTCACCGTGCCCGGCATCAAGTACGTGATCGACACCGGCACGGCGCGCATCTCCCGCTACAGCAACCGCTCCAAGGTGCAGCGGCTTCCGATCGAGCCCGTCTCGCAGGCCTCGGCCAACCAGCGTTCCGGTCGCGCAGGCCGCACGAGCGACGGCATCGCGATCCGCCTGTACTCAGAGGACGACTACGACAGGCGGCCGGAGTACACCGAGCCCGAGATCCTGCGCACCTCGCTGGCCTCGGTCATCCTGCAGATGCTGTCGCTGGGCTTCGGCGACATCACGGCGTTCCCGTTCCTCACCCCGCCCGACTCCCGTGGGGTGAAGGCCGCGTTCGACCTGCTCACCGAGCTCGGCGCCGTCGAGGCGTCGCGCAGGGACGGATCCCCGCACCTGACCCGCATCGGCCGCGAGATCTCGCGCATGCCGATCGATCCGCGGTTCGCACGCATGCTGATCGAGGCGGGGCGCCCTTCGACGGGTTCGCCGACCCACTCGTCTGTGACACGCGACGTGCTCGCGATCGTCTCCGGCATGACGATCCAGGACGTGCGGGAGCGGCCAGAAGAGCGTCGGGAGGAGGCCGACCGCCTGCATGCGCGGTTCGTCGACCCGACCAGCGACTTCCTGACCCTGCTGAACCTGTGGAACCACCTGCGTGAGCAGCAGCGCGAGCTCGGTTCGAGCGCGTTCCGTCGACTCTGCCGCTCCGAGCACCTCAACTACGTGCGGGTGCGCGAGTGGTTCGATGTGCACCGCCAGCTCCGCACCCTCGTGAAGACGAACGACCGTGACGGGGAGGGCGGGGGCGCCAGCGACCCCGATGCGATCCACCGCGCCCTGCTCTCCGGCCTGCTCTCGCAGATCGGCATCCTCGACGAGCGCACCGCCCCCGCCGGCAAGACGCACGCCCCCGCGAAGGAGCAGAAGGGTCGGCGCATCGCGGAGTATCGCGGAGCCCGAGGTATCCGCTTCTCGATCTTCCCCGGCTCCGGGCTGCGCAAGAAGAGCCCGCGCGCGGTGATCGCCGCCGAGATCGTCGAGACCTCCCGCACGTTCGCACGCACGGTCGCCGCGATCGATCCGGCCTGGGCCGAACCCCTCGCCGGGGATCTGGCCAAGCGCCAGGTGACCGAGCCGCACTGGTCCAAGGATGCGGCGGCCGCTGTCGCGTTCGAGAAGGTGACGCTCTTCGGGCTCGAGATCATCCCGCGCAGGCGCGTGCAGTTCGCGCGCATCGACAGAGCCGCCTCACGCGAGCTGTTCGTGCGGCACGCGCTGGTCGAGGGCGAGTGGGATCCGACGCGGATCGACAAGAGGGTGAGTGCGTTCTGGCGCAGCAACGCCGAGCTGCGCAAGCGCCTCGAGAAGCTGGAGGAGCGCGAGCGCCGCCGCGACATCCTCTCGGGCGACGAGGCCGTGTTCCGTTTCTACGACGAACGCATCCCCGCCGAGGTTTTCGATGTGCGCTCGTTCGAGAGCTGGTGGCGCGAGGCCATGGCGGCCACGCCGAAGCTGCTCGTGATGCGCGAGAGCGACCTGATCGACGACGAGGAGCGCGCGGATCAGCGCGAGTTCCCGACCCGGTGGACGCAGGGCGATCAGGTGCTCGGCCTCGCCTACCGATTCGAGCCGGGCGCCGACGACGACGGAGTGAGCGTCGTCGTGCCCCTGCCCCTGCTCGCCCAGATCGAGGATCGCGGCTTCGACTGGCAGGTTCCCGGCCTGCGTGCCGAGCTCGTGACCGGCCTGCTGCGCGCTCTCCCCAAGGCCATCCGTCGCCACGTGGTGCCCGCGGCCGACTGGGCGGAGAAGTTCGGTGCCGAGCTCATCGACGAAGGGCCGGAGTCGCACGGCGGTCTGCCCCCGCGCACGCTCAGGGAAGCCCTCGCCCGTCGCATCCAGCCGCTCGCCAATCAACTGGTCTCCGCCGCCGACTTCGACGATGAACGGGTGCCCCCGCATCTGCGCATGAACTTCCGCGCCGTGGACGAGCGCGGCAGGGTGGTCGGCTCCGGACGCGATCTGCGTGCCCTGCAGACGCAGCTCTCCGACCG
>NZ_QOAY01000201.1:0-198 GCF_003314775.1 Microbacterium sp. H6
ACCAGGGAGTCGCCGCCCCCTGGGCGGCGAACGCGCCCCTCGGATCCACGATCGGCGTCGGCGGCCCCCGCGGGGCGGCCGTGCTGGTCGGCGAGCCCGGATCGTGGCTGCTGGTCGGCGACGAGACGGCGATCCCCGCGATCCGACGGTTCGCCGCGCTCATCCCCGACGGCACTCCTGCACGCATCGTGATCGAGA
>NZ_QOAY01000201.1:220-3543 GCF_003314775.1 Microbacterium sp. H6
GGTGAACCCCGGCCGAGAGGTCGAGGTCGAGGCCCCGGTCGAGGTCGAGTGGCTGCACCGGGGAGAGAAGCCCTCCGGCTCCGCCCTCATCGCCTTCCTCGAGGGGCTGACGGCCGATGACACGGTCGGCCTCGACCCGTTCGTCTTCGTCGCCGCCGAGCAGTCGATCGTCAAGCCGGGCAGGGCACTGCTCGAACGGTGGGGCGTCGACAGTGCGAAAGCAGTCGTGAAGGGGTACTGGAAGCGCGGCGAGGCGGAGTACCACGCGCCGCACTAGTGCGACGTCGGCCGTTGCTGGGAGACTCGGCACATGGCACTTCTGGATCACCTCGGCATCACCGTGACCGACCTCGAACGCGGCAGGGCGCAGTTCCATCCCGTGCTCTCCGCCCTCGGGTATGTCAGCGGCGGAGCGAACGATCATTCGATCTCATGGAACAACGGCGACGAGACCGAGATCATCCTCTACACCTGGGATGACGACGCCACTCCGCACCGGCACGGCCGCGTGGGCTGGCAGCACATCGCGTTCGCGGTGCCCTCGCGCGAAGACGTCGAACGCCTGCACGCGATCGCGGAGGATTCCGGCTGGACGGCTGTGCGCGAACCCAAGGAGTACCCCCGCTATTCGGAGCGCTACTTCGCCTCCTTCGTCGAAGACCCCGACGGCATCCGGATCGAGTTCATGTACAACCCTCCTCGCGAGGCGAGTTGACTCCCGGGCGTGTCGCGCCCTAGGGTGGCAAAGCTGTGCCGATCGGTGCAGCACACCAGCCGAGGAGTCGACGGATGACCGCGCAGCGGAACCTCCCCATCGCCGCGGTCTTGCAGCTTCAGCAGAAGCGCAATGACCGCTACGAGTCGTACCCTCCGGCACGCGTCGTGTGACAGCATCCGCTCTCGCAACGCCCCGTACCGTCAGGTCCGGGGCGTTCTTCCGTTGGAGGCTCCCCTGACCTGTGGCTGAAGACCACCACAAGGAAAGGAATCATGGAGAGGCTCTCCGCACGGCTGCTGTCGTGGGCGTCACTGATCGACGAGAAGACACTCGCTCAGGCGCACACCACGGCCCGCATGCCGTTCATCCACCCGCACCTGGCGCTGATGCCGGATGCGCACCTCGGCAAGGGGGCGACGGTCGGCTCGGTCATCCCGACGCTCGGCGCGATCATCCCCGCCGCCGTCGGCGTCGACATCGGCTGCGGCATGATCGCCGTCCGCACGCAGTTCACGAGGAACGACCTCGACGGGCGCGAGCTCGCCGAGCTCCGGGAACAGATCGAGCGCGCCATCCCACTGTCGGCCGGCCGGTACAACCGCAAGGTCGTGGCCACGGCCGAGCCGCGCATCGCCGCGCTCGAGCAGCTGGCAGAGAAGAACGGCTTCGACCCCGCGCAGTACGCCGGGAACTGGCGTCTGCAGCTCGGCACATTGGGATCCGGGAACCACTTCATCGAGGTGTCGGTGGATGAGCTCGACCGGGTGTGGCTGTTCCTGCACTCGGGGTCGCGAGGCGTCGGCAACAAGATCGCCACCCATCACATCGGTGTCGCGCAGCGGCTCGCGAAGCAGTGGTGGATCGACCTCCCCGACCCCGACCTGGCCTATCTCGTCGAGGGCACACCGGAGTTCACGCGGTACATCCGGGAACTGCGGTGGGCACAGCACTTCGCCCTGCTGAACCGGGAGGAGATGATGGATCGGGTCATCCGCCAGGTGTCGGAGTTCCTCGGCACTCCGGTCGAGGAACAGGAGCGGATCAACTGCCACCACAACTTCACAGAGTCGGAGAAGCACTACGGAAAGCAGGTATGGGTGTCCCGGAAGGGCGCCATCCAGGCGGACGCCGGTCGTCCGGGTCTGATCCCCGGATCGATGGGCACCGCCTCGTACGTGGTGGAAGGGCTCGGTGACCCGCAGTCGCTGAGCTCCTCGCCGCACGGCGCCGGCCGGGAGTACTCGCGGTCCGCGGCGCGACGGACTTTCACTCACGAGCAGCTACGTGTGGCGATGGCCGGCATCGAGTTCCGTGACACCGACGCGTTCATCGACGAGATCCCCCAGGCGTACAAGCCGATCGACCGGGTGATGGCGGATGCCGCGAGCCTCGTGTCGATCCGGCACACGCTGCGGCAGGTCGTCAACGTGAAGGGCGATTGACCGGGACTGGGCGGGGCCTCCCCCGCCCAGTCCTTCCTGCACCGACGCGACGGAGAGCGTGTCATCCACGGATCGTGGGCAACCGATATCTTCGGCTCCTGCGCTCTGGCAGGCTTGCCGGATCGATGCGACGATGAGGGAGTGGGAGTCATGAACGACGCGCAGATCTGGACGATGATCGGGTCGTTCACCGTGCTGATGTTCAGCACGCTCACCGTCGTCTCGACATTGTTCGTCCGCATCCTCCGCAGCGAGATCGGGGGCCTGCGTACGGAGATGAACGGCCAGATCGATGGGCTGCGCACCGAGATGAATGCCCGCTTCGATTCCGTGAACACCCGCTTCGATTCCGTGAACACCCGCATCGACGGTCTCGACCGCGACGTGCAGGCGCTCGTCAAACGCACGTTCGGCCTCGACCGCGAGTGACGATGACGCCTCGACACAGCATCGGGGTGCACCCGGCCGACCGCCACGATGCCTTCCCGGAGAACCCGTGCGGCACGGCTGTCCTGCTCCTCGCCGGATCCAGCGGGCGTGTGGAGGTCGAGCGGGCGGAGATGCTGGCACGGCACGGCGCCCGTGTGAGGGCCATCCGCTGGTTCGGCGGCATCAGCCAGCGCCCTGCCCCGCACGAAGTGCCGATCGAGACCTTTGTCGAAGAGGTGGAGTTGCTGCGTCGTGACGCCGATCGCGTGGCGATCTTCGGAACATCGTTCGGAGCGGAGGCGGCGCTGGTGACCGCGTCCCTGCACCCGATCGATGCGACGGTCGCCGTCGCCCCGTCCTCTGTCGTCTGGGCTGGCAACTCAGAGGGGACCTGGTCGTCGCACTGGACCCGTCGGGGTACCCCGATCCCGTTCGTCCCGTTCGCTCCGTCGTGGACGCCGTCGACCGACCCGCCCGAGTATCGTGCTCTGTACGAGTCGAGCGTCGATCGTGACCCTTCGGCCGCCGCATCCGCCGCGATCCGGGCGGAGGACATCGACGGTGTCGTCGTGCTCGTCGCCGGCGGCGACGACCGGGTCTGGCCCAGCATCCGATTCGCCCGCGAGCTCGTCGAACGCCGCACGGCGAAGGGTCTGGACACGACGGTGATCACTCACCCGGACGCGGGGCACCGACTGCTGCTCCCCGGCGAATCGGCCGTGACCGCAGGAGTG
>NZ_QOAY01000201.1:3590-3828 GCF_003314775.1 Microbacterium sp. H6
ATGGCGCGGGGAGGCTCTCCCGCCGCCGACGCGGAGCTCGGCGCACTCGCATGGCCGCCGATCGTGAACGCGCTCCACCTGCGGGCCTGACGCTCAGAGCGCCGGCGCGACCTCGACCTCCGGGGCACGATCGGTGAATGCGGTCTTCGGGACGAACACGAGGATCACGGAGGCGACGAGCGCCGTCACCCCGCAGACGATCCACACCGTGAAGTACCCGGCGAGCGAACCGGCGGTG
>NZ_QOAY01000201.1:3986-5673 GCF_003314775.1 Microbacterium sp. H6
GCCGGCGGTGCTCGCGACGCCGTGCAGGAGCGCGATGCCGAAGACGCACGACGCGATCGCTCCGCCCACGGTCTTCACCGAATTCGTCAGGCCCGTCGCGACGCCGGTCTGCGTGGCCGGAGCCGCGGAGGCCGCCGCCGCGGGGAGCGCCGCGACCAGTGCCCCGGACCCGAGCCCCACGACCACCATGTTCGTGATGACCTGCGCATAGGAGCCGTGGAACGGCAGGAAGAGGAGGAAGCCGATGCCGACCAGCATCGACGCTCCCATCAGCGTCACCCGCGGTGTGGCACGCCGCGCCACCGCCGGGAACAGCAGCGCCCCCGTGATCATGGCGATGAGGTAGACGCCGATGATCAACGAGGTGGCGAAGCCGGTCGTGCCCAGACCGTAGCCGTACACCGATGGGTCGGTGCGCGCGAACGTCGACAGCGGGGCCTGCGCGCCGAGCACGCTGACGCCGAAGAGCCCGGCCGTGAGGAACACCGGTCCGAGCGCGGGCGAGCGGAACATGCGCACGTCGATCAGCGGGTCTGCGCTGCGCAGCTCCCAGAGCACGAACGGGACCACGAGCAGCACGCCGAGGATCACCACCGCCCAGGACCACGGGTTGGTCAGACCGCCCTCCAGGCGGAGCAGGCTGAGCCCGCCGGTGAAGCAGACGAGGGCGAGAGAGATGAGCACGAGGCCGACCGTGTCGAAGACACCGCCGGTGGGCTCCGGCGATTCCTTGACCCCAAGGAGGATCACGAAGAAGCACACCACGATGAGCACGGCCGGGACCAGCAGCACGACGGTGAGGGGAAGCACGTCGATGAGCGCACCGCCGACCAGGGCGCCGATGATCGCGCCGCCCTCGAGAGCGGCGACGAGCAGCCCCGCAGCCTTGGCGGTGATCGACGAACGACCCTCCATGCGGCGCGAACGCGACCAGATCAGGGCGATCTCGAGTGGAAGCCAGACGACGTAGAAGCCCATCAGCGCCCACGCGGCGAGGAACACCGGGAATGAATCGGTGAAGGGCAGCACCAGCGCCGCGGCCGCCGTGACCGCGGTGGAGATGAGCAGCATGCGCTTGTGCCCGACCATGTCGCCCAGCTTGGCGAAGGCCGGGACGACGAGTGCCGACAGCATCAGCTGCGTGCCCTCGAGCCAGTTCACGTCGGCGTCGTGGATGCCCAGATGGCGGGCGATGTCCGTGAGCATCGGGGTGTAGTACCCCTGCAGCACACCGCTCGTGAACTCCACGAAGGCAAGGAAGCCGACCACGACGGCGAGGGTGCCCAGGGTGCGGGTGCGCGTCATCGCGTCTCCTGCTTCTGCTTCGGGTCCCCCGGCAGGCTCCGAGGGGAGGGTGAGATCACCCTAGCCGTTCGAGCAGCGCCCTGTGGAACCGCTCTCCCCGTTCCAGCGCGGCGATCTCCACGCTCTCGTCGACGCCGTGGATCGACGCGCGCTGCGCATTCGACATGTCCAGCGGCGCGAACCGATAGACCGCGGGTGAGAAGCGATGGAAGTGTCGCGAGTCGGTGGCCGCCATCATCACATACGGGACGGCAGGCACGCCGGGGAACGCGACCTCGAGCGCGTCGGCCAGCGGAGCGAATTGCGCGTTATCGGTCGATGATTCCGGCGACGGTTCGCTCGCTTCGACGACCTCGACCGCGACGAGCGGATCGCGGACCCG
>NZ_QOAY01000201.1:5777-5954 GCF_003314775.1 Microbacterium sp. H6
GCCTGCGACGGCAGCACGTTCGCCGCGGTTCCTCCGGACTGCATCGTCGGCGCGACGGTCGTGCGCACGAGAGCGGCCGGTTCACCACCCAGCGCGGCGAAGATCTGCGCGGTCAGCAGCGGCGCAGAGCCGAGGAACCGCAGCAGGTGGCGAGCCGTGCCCGGCGTCTGCGCGGCC
>NZ_QOAY01000223.1:0-184 GCF_003314775.1 Microbacterium sp. H6
CGGCCCTTCGGTGCATCCCCGGTGGAGATGCGTCGGGAGATGAGGAAGTTGATCACGCCGATGAGCACGATCAGCAGGAACAGCAGGATCGCGACCGCCGACGCTTCACCCAGGTTGCGCCGGAAGAACGCCAGCTCCCACAGGAACAGCACCGTCGTCTGGAACTGGCGGTCGCTGCCGCCGA
>NZ_QOAY01000223.1:283-14573 GCF_003314775.1 Microbacterium sp. H6
TGCAAGCCGCCGATCGTCGCGGTGATGATCACGAAGATCAGGGTGGGACGGATCGTGGGAATCGTGATGGAGAAGAAGCGGCGAGCGGCACCGGCCCCGTCGAGGGCGGCGGACTCGTACAGGTCGCGCGGCACGGCCTGCATCGCGGCGAGCAGGATGAGGGCGTTGTAGCCCGTCCAGCGGAAGTTCACCATCACGGCGATCGCGATGTGCGACAGGGCGGTGTTGTGCTTCCACTCCTGGTCTGCGATGCCGATGAGATTGAGCAGGTTGTTCGCCAGGCCGTCGGCCTCGTTGAAGATGCTCGAGAAGATGATCGCGACCGCGACAGGGGTGACCACGAACGGGATGAGCACGCTCATGCGCCAGAACGTCGGGGCGCGCAGCCCGCGGTCGAGGAGGTAGGCGATCACCAGCGCGACCGCGAGCTGGGGGATCGCGGAGAGCAGGAAGATGCTCAGGGTGTTGCCGATCGAGTTCCAGAACATGGCATCGCCGAGGATCTTGGCGAAGTTGCCGACGCCGACGAACTCCCCCTCGCCCTTGAGCAGGTCCCACTCGTGCACGGCCACCCAGACCGTGTAGAGCAGCGGGAACAGGCCGACCAGCCCGAACAGCAGGAAGAACGGCGAGATGTAGAAGTACGGCGAGGCGTTCTGGTCGAACCGGGAGAGGCGGTGGCGCCAGGAGCGTCTCGCCGGGGCGTCCGAGGTCGCGGATGCGGTGCGCTGCTGCTGCGCCGGCGGTGCGGTGAGAGTCATGAGGGTCCTTTGCCGGGGCTCCGACAGGCTCAGCCCCCCGATCTGCGGGGTCGCTGAGCCTGTCGGAGCGGAGATGATCAGCCGACGAGGTCGTTCAGCAGGCCGATGGCCTGGTCCCAGGCGCCCTGGGTGTCGGTGTCACCGCGGTCGAGGCTGCTGAGCGCCGGCCCGAAGACGTTCTCCTGGATGACCGAGTCGTCGGCGCCCTTGAACTGCGCGACGACTCCCTTGGCACGCTCGGCGAGGATCGCGCCGGTGGGAGCGTCGTTGAAGAACGCGTTCGGCGTCGCGTCGGCCGCGAGAGTCTCCTGCGCCTCGATCGTCGAGGGGAAGTTGCCCGCCGCAGCGGACTGCTTCACCTGCTGCTCGGGCTGGGTCAGCCAGTCGGCCAGCTCGGCCGCCGCCTCCTTGTGCTGCGACGACTCCGGGATCGACAGGAACGCGCCGCCCCAGTTGGCCGCACCTCCGGGGAACACGTCGGCGAAGTCCCATCCGGTCGATGCGTCACCGCCGCCGGCCTCGACCTGACCCTGCACCACACCGAGCATCCAGCCCGGGCAGACGAAGGTGGCGAAGGTGCCGTCGACGAACGACTTGCCGCCGTTCCAGTCCCAGGCCGTCTGCGCGGCCGACTGGCCGCCCTCGGTCGCGGCCCCGAGCTGCTCGAAGCGCTCTTTGAGCTCGGCGTTGTCCTCGACGTTCAGCTTGCCGTCGCTCGTGTAGTAGCCCTCGTCGAGCTGGTTCACCATGGCGTTCCAGACGAAGCCGGAGTGGTCGTACCAGGCCTTGCCGGTCTTCGCGGTGTAGTCGGCTCCGACCTTGAAGTAGTTCGCCCAGTCGCCGTTCAGCAGCTCGGCCACCGACTCGCGGTCGCTCGGGAGGCCGGCGGCCTCGAACGCGGCGCCGTTGTAGCAGATGCCGCTCGGGCCGATGTCGGTGCCGTAGCCGATCACGCGGCCCTCGGCGTCGGTGGCCTGGCCGTACTTCCAGTCGACCCAATCGTCCTTGCGGTCTTCGATGCCGTAGTCACGCAGGTCGACGAAGGTGTCCGAGACGTCCATGATCGCGCCGAGCCAGCCCTCTTCGATCGCGACGACGTCGCTGAGACCGGAGCCGGCAGCGATCTTGGTGAAGGCATCGGTGCGGGCGTTGCCGCCGGTGTCGATGTTCGTCGCCTCGATCTTCACATTCGGGTGCGCCTTCTCGTACTCCTTGTAGAGGTCTTCGTAGCCGAAGGTTCCGAACGTGGTCACGGTCAGTGTGACCTCTTCGTCGCCGTTCGCGTCACCGCTGCCGCCGTTGTCGCCGGAGCAGCCGGCGAGGGCGAGGGCGGATGCGGAGGCCACGGCGGCGATCGCGAGGATCCGGTGGCGGGCACGTGTGTTCACAGTTCACTCCTTTGTGGTGGTCGTGCGGTGTGGTGCTTCGGGACGCGTGGGAGCGCTCCCACGCATTGAGCAGTCACTCTATGGGAGCGCTCCCACGCGTGTCAAGCCGCGCCGGCGCGGGCCCGGGGCCGTGCACAGCTCCTCAAGAATTCGCCCCTGGCACCGCCTCGAGCCCCTCGCGGGGAGCGGGGCCGGTGTTTCTGAGGAGTCGCGCACCGGCGGTACCCTTGGGCAGTGCCCGACGCCACCCTCTCCCCCGCCCTCGTCCGTGCCGAAGCCCTGATCCGCAACGTGCCGGACTACCCGCAGCCGGGCATCATCTTCCGCGACATCACGCCTCTTCTCGCCGACGCCGAGGCCCTCCGCGTGACGACGGAGGCGATCATCGAGCCCTTCGCCGGACAGTTCGACGTGATCGCGGGCATCGAGGCGCGCGGCTTCATCCTCGCCAGCGCCGCCGCCATCGCCGCAGGCGTCGGCCTGATCCCGATCCGCAAGGCCGGCAAGCTGCCCAGGCCCGCGGCGTCCGTCGACTATGCGCTCGAGTACGGCACCGCCACGATCGAGATGCACGACGACCTGCCCGCCGGCTCGCGGGTGCTGCTGATCGACGATGTGCTCGCGACCGGAGGAACTCTCGCCGCCGGTCGCGAACTGGTCGAGCGCCTCGGCAGCCAGGTGATCGGCATCTCCGTGCTGTTCGAGATCGACGGCCTCGGCGGCCGCGAAGCGGTCGGCGACCTCCACACCGTCTTCCACTCCGCCTGACTCCTCCACGGCGCCGAGCGGATGCGGCGAGGGCAGTAGACTGGGTGCGCCCCTCCGCCCGCGACTCTTGGAGCCGTCATGCCCACCATCGTCGTCGACGTCATGCCCAAGCCCGAACTGCTCGACCCGCAGGGCAAAGCCGTCTCCGGCGCCTTCGCCCGTCTCGGCGTCGAGGGCTTCACCGACGTCCGCATCGGCAAGCGTTTCGAGCTCACCGTCGAGGGCGAGGTCACCGACGAGGTTCTCGCTGAGGCCAAGCGCATCGCCGACGAGGTGCTCTCCAACTCCGTGATCGAGGACGTCGTCGGCATCGAGGTCGCGGAGTGACCGTCCGCATCGGCGTCATCACCTTCCCGGGCTCGCTCGACGACCGCGACGCACAGCGCGCCGTCCGCATCGCCGGCGCCGAGCCCGTCGCCCTGTGGCACGGATCGCATGACCTCGAAGGCGTCGACGCGCTGGTCCTGCCGGGTGGTTTCAGCTACGGCGACTACCTCCGCGCCGGCGCGATCGCCGCGCTCTCGCCGATCATGAGCGAGGTCAAGGATGCTGCGGCCAAGGGCATGCCCGTGCTCGGCATCTGCAACGGCTTCCAGATGCTGGTCGAGGCGCACCTGCTGCCGGGCGGCCTGATCCGCAACAACCACCAGCACTTCGTGCGGCGCGACCAGAAGCTCACGGTCGAGAACTCCGACACCGCGTGGACCAATGCGTTCCGCACCGGTCAGGAGATCGTGATCCCGCTGAAGAACGCCGACGGCGGCTACATCGCCGACGAGCAGACGCTCGATCGCATCGAGGGCGATGGTCTGGTGGCGTTCCGCTACGCCGGGGTCAACCCGAACGGATCACTGCGCGACATCGCCGGCCTCACCAACGCAGCGGGCAACGTCGTCGGCCTGATGCCGCACCCCGAGCACGCCACCGAGGCCGGCTTCGGTCCCGACACCGCGGCCGCGATGCGCAGCGGAGTCGACGGTGTCGACTTCTTCACGAGCGCGATCGCCGCGGTCGCCCGCGTCGCCGCCTAGCCTCCGTACCGCGAATCGGACCGAGTCGACGCCGCCCGCCGGTTCAGGTCGGTCTGTTCAGTCGACCGGAAGGGCGAACGGGTTGTCGCCGACCGCTGCGAGCAGGTACCAGGCGGTCGCGCCGGTGTGCAGGCTGGCGTAGTACAGGTCACCGAAACCGGAGTCGAGGCCGTCGCTCGACGTGGCGACGATCCCCTTGCCATCGCCGTTCGGTGCATCGCGCTGCGCAAGCCGGATACTGCTCAGAAGCGTCTCAGCACGGTCGGCGTCGCCGTCGCCGTCACGCAGCGTGAGTGCGAGCGCGAGGTGTCCACTGCCCTCGAACCACGCCTTGGACGTATCGACCTCACTGATCGACGGCCCCGTGTACGGACCATCTGTTGCCAGCAGGTTGGCGAGCGTCCAGTCGAGCGCCGCACCGTAGCGTGGGTCGCCCGTGGCGAGGGAGCTCCAGGTCTGGGCGTCCAGCGGTATCGGACGGGTGTTGATCGTCGAGCCGTCCAGGCCCGTGCCGGTGTTCACGTGGCCGTCTGCGCTCTGCATGGCGGCGACGAAGTCCGCGGCGACCGCCGCCCGATCCGTCCAGACCCGGGCGCCGGTGAGCTGGCCGAGCTGGGTGAAGAAACCGGCGATGTCGCTGTTGTGCTCGGTGGACTTCCACGTCAGCGAAGTGCCGTCTTCGAGCTGACCGCCGGTGTAGCCGTAGGGCGCCCTGGTCATGTCCGCCGTGTGGTCCTGGATCCATTCACCGATCCGAACCGCGCCGTCGAGATATCGGGAGTCCCCTGTCGCGTGTGCGAGACGGGCGAGGGCCAGCCCGACCCAGGCCTGGTTTCCGGTGAAGGCGCCGGCTCCCGTGATCTCCACCCGCCCCTGACGGATGCCGTGCGGCTCGTACGACGCTCTGGTGCGCCCGTCGCCGATCGGATCGTTCTCCTGCACGAAGAGGAGGGCGTCGCCGATCGCCCGTGCGCGCCGGAGGTCGTCCGGAAAGCCGCGGGCGGTGTAGGCGATGATCACGAGGGCGTCGTCGTAGACGAAGGAGGGCGTGAAATCCCAGGTCGGAGTCGTGAAGAAGCCACCCTCGTAGCTGCGCGGCAGACAGCGGCCATCCCCGTCGCAGAACTCGTCGGTGCGCGCGTCCAGGAACTCGTACGCCAGCGCGACCGAGGCTGCCGGGTCCGCGACCGGGTCCGCCGGGGTATCGGCTCGCGCCGCGAAGGCATCCGACACCGCAGGCGCAGCACCCACGAGCACCGCGCCGACGACGAGCGCGGCGACGGTCACCCAGGGGGCGGATCGGCGGGCAGAACCGGACATCGTGACCTCTCGAAGGCGACAGCCCCCGCGGGCAGGACGCACGGGTGACACGGGGGACGATGCGAAGCCTGTCATGACAGCAGTCGATCGGTGAAGTGCCTTTCGGCCACACTTCGCCACGGGATGACGATGCCCGCCTCCCGTAGCGCACGGGGCATCCCCGTGCAAGGCGTTTGCGCGATCCAGGCGCGGCGCTCAGCATGGTCACCCCGCCCCGAACAGCCTCGAAAGGATCGCCCATGTCCCGCGACCAGTACACCTTCACCGACCCGTCCGCGCTCTACTCCGACATCGAACCGCGGAAGCAGCACATGCCGGAGCCGGGACTCGACGCGGATCTCACTCCGCGCGCCGACCTGGGCGAGGAGTCCTATCGCGGCACCGGGCGCCTGACCGGACGCAAGGCCCTGATCACGGGCGGCGACTCCGGCATCGGCGCTGCCACCGCGATCGCGTTCGCCCGTGAGGGCGCCGATGTCGCGATCTCGTACCTGCCGCAGGAAGAGGACGCGAGCCGGATCGCCGAGATCCTGCGGGAGGCCGGCGCGACGGTCGCCACCATCCCCGGCGACCTGCGCGACCCGGAGTACTGCCGTGCCCTCGTCGCCGAGGCGGTCGAGAAGCTGGGCGGCCTCGACGTCGTCGTCAACAACGGCGGCAAGCAGGTGTATCAGGAGTCGCTGACCGACATCACGGACGAGCAGTTCGACGACATCTTCAAGACCAACGTCTACGCGATGTTCTGGATCACCAAGGCGGCCCTGCCCCATCTCCCCGCGGGCTCGACGATCATCAACACCACGTCGATCCAGGCCTACTCGCCCTCCGGCATCCTGGTGGACTACGCCTCGACGAAGGCCACGATCAACGCCTTCTCGAAGGGCCTCGCGGAACAGCTCGCGCCGAAGGGCATCCGCGTGAACGCCGTGGCACCGGGGCCGATCTGGACGCCCCTGCAGCCCAGCGACGGACAGCCGCAGGACAAGCTCCCCGAGTTCGGGAAGGACACGCCCCTCGGGCGCATGGGACAGCCGGCCGAGCTCGCTCCCGCATACGTGTTCCTCGCCTCGGCGGAGTCGAGCTACGTGGCCGGGGAGACCTTGAACGTGAACGGCGGCATGCCGACCCCGTGACGCTCAGGGCGATCAGGAGGCGAGGGCCGGCGGCCACACGCCGATGAGCAGTGCCATGACCACGACCGTGACCAGCTCATGCGCGATGTTGAGCGTGGTGAGTCGGGTCGATCGCCCCTCGAAAGCGTCATGGGTGATGAAGCGTGCGGCCGTGAACCCGGCCCACAGCGTGACCGCGGTGACGATCGTTCCCCAGAAGAAGGATCCGCCGTAGAAGTGCCAGGCGATCGACGAGGCACCGGCGAGGACCCAGGCCGTGATGAAGCTCACGATGACGGTGGTGACGATGGGCCACACCGCCGTCGCGGCAGGCCGGTCCATGTCGACGTTCGCGAGCTTCGACCAGCGTGTGCCGAACACCTTCGGCGCGTACCAGATCGAGCCGACGACCATGCTCGATGCGGTGGCCAGCAGGACCGCCCAGTAGTTGATCTCGGGAACCATGACAGCCTCCACTCGTCGGATGCCTCACCATACTCCCGGGACGGGCGGAAGTGCGGGTGGCACCTGCATGATCCTGTGACGGATGCATGACTCGGACAGCCGGGACGCTCATGCACGCGGGGAACGGTCATGCAAACGGCCAGGGCGATCCAGGGAAGTCGGGCACGCCGAACCGATTCGATCCCCGCCCTGGCATGAATGTAAGCGTTTGCACTAGCCTGTTCCCATGGCACAGCTTGAGCAGATCGCAGCCCCCGGTTCCGAGTGGTGGCGCAGCGCCGTCATCTACCAGATCTACCCCCGCTCCTTCGCGGACGCCTCGGGCGACGGCATCGGCGACCTGCCGGGCATCACGAGCCGGCTCGATGCCCTGCAGGAGCTCGGCGTCGACGCGATCTGGCTCAGTCCTTTCATGACGAGCCCGCAGCGCGACGCCGGCTACGACGTGGCCGACTACCGCGACGTCGACCCGCTGTTCGGCACGCTGGGCGACTTCGACGACATGCTCGAGGCTGCGCATGCCCGCGGCATCCGCGTGATCGTCGACCTCGTCCCCAACCACTCGTCCGACCAGCACCCCTGGTTCCAGGAGGCACTGAAGGCCGCACCTGGCAGCCCCGAGCGCGCGCGCTACATCTTCCGCGACGGCAAGGGCGAGAACGGCGAGCTCCCGCCGAACAACTGGGAGTCGGTGTTCGGCGGCGGCATGTGGCAGCGCGTGACCGAGGCCGACGGAACCCCCGGCCAGTGGTACCTGCACATCTTCGACGCGACGCAGCCCGACTTCGACTGGAACAACGAGGAGGTGCAGGAGGAGTTCCGCTCTATCCTGCGCTTCTGGCTCGACCGTGGTGTCGACGGCTTCCGTGTGGACGTGGCCCACGGCATGATCAAGACCGAGGGTCTGCCCGACTACACGCCCCCGACCGACGCGGACTCCATGGGCGGCGGCGAGTCGAACGTGCCGTACTGGGGCCAGGACGGCGTGCACGAGATCTACCGCGACTGGCACAAGGTGCTCGCCGAGTACGACGGCGACCGCGCCCTGTGCGGCGAGGCCTGGATGCCCACCCTCAAGCAGACCGCGCTCTGGGTGCGCCCGGACGAGATGCACCAGACCTTCAACTTCCCGTACCTGATGACGGAGTGGGACGCGAAGAAGCTCGGCGACGTGATCCGCGAGTCGCTGGACGCGTTCGGTGAGGTCGGCGCCCCGAGTACGTGGGTGCTGTCGAACCACGATGTGGTGCGCCACGCGACGCGCCTCGCACTCACCTCCGACAACCCCCAGGGCGAGGGCATCGGACCGAACACCCCTGACAAGCCGGACACCGCGACCGGACTGGCTCGCGCTCGCGCTGCGACGACCCTGATGCTGGCTCTGCCCGGTTCCTCCTACCTCTACCAGGGCGAAGAGCTCGGGCTGCCCGAGGCGATGGAGATCCCGGACGAGTACCGTCAGGACCCGACGTGGTTCCGCACGAACGGCGCACGCTACGGACGTGACGGATGCCGCGTGCCGCTGCCCTGGAACGCAGAGGCTCCGGCCTTCGGCTTCAACGACACCGGACTGTCGTGGCTTCCCCAGCCCGCCGACTGGGCGACCTACGCGCGCGACGTCGAAGAGGTCGACCCGGCGTCGACGCTCGCGCTGTACAAGCGCCTGCTGGCCGGACGGCGTGAGCACGGCTTCGGCAGCGGCTCTCTGGTGTGGGAGGACGCCGGTCCCGAGGCGGTCGCGTTCCGCCGTGGTGACGTGCACGTGGTCGCGAACCTCGGTACCGCCCCCGTCGAGCTGCCGGCCGACGCCTTGGTGTTGCTGCAGAGCCAGCCCTTCGAAGGAGCCGCGATCCCGGTCGACACGGCCGTCTGGTACACCACCGCGACCCACGCCTGACACCCTCCGGTCGCGGTTGTCGTCGCCCACGCCCGCGTGAAGCGACACACACCGCGACCGGAGCTTTTCGACAGAGGAACCATGGCCAGCATCGATGAGGTCGCCCGGCTCGCCGGAGTCTCCACCGCGACCGTCTCGCGCGCACTGAGCGGTCGCGGCCACGTGTCCGAATCCGCGAAGGAGAGGGTGCAGGCCGCAGCGCAGACTCTCGGCTACGTGGTGTCGTCCCGTGCGTCGAGCCTGGCATCGGGTCGCACCCGCAACGTCGGAGTCATCGTCCCGTTCCTCGACCGGTGGTTCTTCAGCACGGTGCTCTCCGGCGTCTCGGCCGCGCTGATGCGCGAGGGCTACGACATCACGCTGTACAACATCACCGCCGACAAGGACGTGCGCCGACACGTGTTCGACACCTTCCTGCGACGGCAGCGCGTGGACGCCGTGATCGCGGTGTCGATCGAGCTCGACGAGGACGAGACGCAGTACCTGCTCGACCTCGGACTCCCCGTGATCGCGATCGGCGGTCCGAACCCGAAGCTCGACACCATGACCGTCGATGACGTCGCCGTCGCGCAGTTGGCCACCGAGCACCTGATCAGCCTCGGCCACACCGACATCGCGCACATCGGAGCCAACCCCGAGTTCGACATCGACTTCCACATCCCGACCAACCGTCGTCTGGGCTTCGAGAAGGCACTCGCCACGGCAGGGATCCCCCTGAACCACGCCTTCCTCGAACCAGCCGACTTCACCGTGGAGGGCGGCTACCGGGCGGCGAAGCAGCTGCTCGGCAGGCCGGGCCCCCGCCCGACCGCGGTCTTCGCGGCGTCGGATGAGATGGCCATCGGAGCACTGCTCGCTGCCCGCGACCTCGGCTTCAGCGTGCCGGAGGAGTTGTCGATCGTCGGCATCGACGGCCATGAGCTCGGCGAGTTCTTCCGTCTCACCACCGTCGACCAGTTCCCGCTGGGCCAGGGGGAGCGCGCCGCAGACGCCGTGCTGGCGAAGCTCGCCACCCCCGATGCCGTGCACATCCCGTCTGCACTTCCGTACGAGCTGAACGTGCGCGGGACGACGGCCCGCCTCCTGTAGGTCGAGGCGAGCCGTCGTCACCGATCAGCTCGCGACGATGAGACCCTTCGTCGCCGTGCGAGCAACCTCGAAGCGACGCTGCACATCGGGCCAATTCACGAGGTTCCAGAACGCCTTGACGTAGTCGGCGCGCACGTTGAGGTAGTCGAGGTAGTAGGCGTGCTCCCAGACGTCGAGCTGCAGCAGCGGCGTCACGCCGAGCGGTGCGTTCCCCTGCTGGTCGAAGAGCTGGAAGATCACGGGGCGGGCGCCCACGCTGTCCCAGGCGAGCACGGCCCAGCCCGATCCCTGCACACCGAGCGCGGTCGCGGTGAAGTGCGCCCGGAACGCATCGATCGATCCGAATGCGTCGACGAGCGCGGCCTCGAGCTCGCCCTCCGGAGCGCCGCCGCCCTCGGGCGAGAGGTTCTGCCAGAAGACGGAGTGGTTGATGTGGCCGCCGAGGTTGAACGCGAGGTCCTTCTCGAGCTTGTTGACGTTCGCGAGGTCGCCGGCGCTGCGTGCGGTGGCGAGCTGCTCGAGCGCGGTGTTCGCGCCGGTCACGTACGCCTGGTGGTGCTTGGAGTGGTGCAGCTCCATGATCTTGCCGGAGATGTGCGGCTCGAGCGCGGAGTAGTCGTACGGGAGCTCGGGGAGCGTGTAGAGAGTGGACATTGTGCTTCCTTTCGATGGTGCTATCGGTGGGTGCGGATCAGTGCTCGGGGTCGTGCGGGAGCGAGTGGAATCGGCGGTCGAGGTAGACCAGAGGACGCCCGGACGGACCGGGCAGCACCTCGATGACCTCGGCGATGACCACGGTCGACGACCCCACTGCGACGGTCTCGATGGTGCGACACCGCAGCGCCGCCCTGGCCTCGGGGAGGTGCGGTTCTCCGGTCGGCAGCGTCGCCCACCCCTGCTCGGGGGTGAAGCGCTCGGAGCCGCTGACCGCGAAGCTCTGCGCGAGGTCGGAGTGCTCGTCGTCGATCAGATGCACCACGAAGGTGTCCGCTCCGAGGATCGCTCCCGCGGACCCCGTCGCCCTGGTCACGGAGAACACGATCGCCGCGGGGTCGACCGCCACCGAGGCGACGCTCGACGCCGTGAGGCCGACCGGCCCGTCCGGAGTGCTCGCGGTGATGATCGCGACGCCGGCGGGATGCGTGCGGAACGCGGCCTTGAGCCCTTCGCCGATCGGGGTGGGCACGGGTGTCGCGGTCATCGACCGGCCTCCATCATCTGTTCCTGCTTCGCATGCGTCAGCATCTCCTCGCGCTCGACGATCTTCGTCCGCTCACGGCCACGGGCTGCTCCCGCCCCACGCTCCGCGGCATCGATCCGCAGCCAGCCATCGAGGTCGACCGCGTGCGACAGGTGGGCGATCGGATCATCGTCACGCGCTTCCAGCTCGACCGATCCGAGGTCGTCGACGACGTGGCCGATGGTCTGCGCGGCGTCCGACTTGGTCGAGCCGATGAGTCCGACCGGCCCGCGCTTGATCCAGCCCGTGGCGTACAGCCGGGGGATCGGGACGCCCTCCGCGTCGACGACTCGACCTTCGATGTGCGGCACGACTCCGAGCGTAGTGTCGAACGGCATCCCAGGCACGGGCGTCGATCGGTATCCCACGGCACGGTAGACCGCTCCGACGTCGTAGCGCAGCAGCTCGCCGGTGCCGACCATGCGACCGAGCTCGTCTGACGCGGTTCGCTCCATCTCGATGCCGGTCACGGAGTCGGTCCCCAGCAGCCGCACCGGGCGTTGCCGCAGGTGCAGGTGTATGCGGCGCGAGGCCGTGCGCGTCGCGGGGTCGACGGCGGCCCATTCGGTCATGGTGCGCACGATGATGCGCCGCTGCGAGAACTGCGCGACCATCCGCTCGGCGTGCTCGTCGAGGGCGAGTTCTTCGGGGTCGACGATCACATCGACGTCGTCCTGCTCGGCGAGCTCGCGCAACTCCATGGCCGAGAAGCGCACGTCGGCCGGTCCTCGCCGAGCGAAGAGGTGCACATCGCGCAACGGGCTGGCCGCGAGCTGGTCGAGCACGGCATCAGGGGTGTCGGTGTGGGTCAGCGCCGAGGCGTGCTTGGCCAGGATCCTCGTGACATCCAGCGCCACGTTGCCGGCCCCGAGAACGGCGACCGACTCGGCGGCGAGCGGCCAGGTGCGCGGTGCATCGGGGTGCCCGTCGTACCAGGCGACGAAGTCGGCGGCGCCGAACGAGCCGGGGAGATCTATGCCGGGGATGTCGAGAGCGACGTCGAGGTCGGCACCCGTCGCCACGATCACTCCGTCGTACGCGGCACGCAGCTCGTCGATCTCGACGTCACGGCCGATCTCGACGTTGCACCGCAACCGGATGCGTGGGTTCACGAGCACCTCGTGCAGGGCGTCGGTGATCTTCCGGATGCGGGGATGGTCGGGCGCGACGCCGTAGCGGACGAGACCGTAGGGCGCCGGGAGCTTCTCGAACAGGTCGATCGCTGCGGTGGGGACACGGTCGAGCAGGATGTCGGCGGCGTAGATGCCCGCAGGGCCCGCCCCCACGATGGCGATGCGCGGCTTCACGGCGGGTGATCCGGCGGCGGTCATGCGTGCTCCCCCTGGGGCGCGAGCGCGGCGATGATCGGGTGATCGAACGTCAGCGTGCCCGTCTTCGCGGCACCGCCGGGAGACCCGATCTCGTCGAAGAACTCGACGTTGGCCTTGTAATAGTCCTGCCACTCATCGGGCAGATCGTCTTCGTAGAAGATGGCCTCGACCGGGCACACCGGCTCGCAGGCGCCGCAGTCCACACACTCGTCGGGGTGGATGTAGAGCGAGCGTTCGCCCTCGTAGATGCAGTCGACAGGGCACTCGTCGATGCAGGCCTTGTCCTTCACATCGACGCACGGCAGGGCGATCACATAGGTCATCGCAGGGTCTTCGTTCGGGTCACGCTGTCCTCGTTCGGGTCGATCAGCCCTTGCCGGGCCACATGACTACCGTAAAACCTCAAGTACACTTGAGGTCAAATCGAAGGAAAGGCGGCCGGATGAGTCCGCATGCACCCGACGAACCGCTCACGATCGGCGAGATGACCCGACGCACGGGGGTCGCCGCTTCCGCGCTGCACTTCTACGAGGGCCTCGGCCTCATCGCGTCGACCCGCACGCCGGGCAACCAGCGCCGCTATGCACGGCACATGCTGCGCCGCGTCTCGCTCATCACGGTCGCGAAGCGCCTCGGCATCCCGCTCTCCGACGTGCAGACGGCCTTCGCCGACGTGCCACTGACCGAGACCCCGAGCCACGAGGACTGGCAGCGGGCCTCCCGACGCTGGAAGCGCGAGCTGGAGAAACGCCGCGAAGGCATCGAACGGCTCGAACGCGAACTCACCGGATGCATCGGCTGCGGCTGCCTGTCGATGAAGGCCTGCGGCCTGCTCAACCCCGACGACGCGCTCGGCACTCAGGGCGCCGGCCCGCACCGCCTGCAGGACTGACCCACTCGCCTGCGAACGCCGCGAGACCCACTCCCGCCGCCGAGACCCATCGCCGCATGCGCCGGCGGGAGTGGGTCTGGGCGAGGAGAGTGGGTCTCGACAGGGAGCGGGTCAGCGGACCTCGAAGTCCGCGGAGAGGAGCACCTCGTCGCGGGAGCTCGGGCCCACCAGCAGCTCGAACGTACCGGCCTCGACCAGACGCGTGCCCGCGGCGTCGACGATCGTGCAGTCGGACACCGGCAGCTCCAGGCGCACCCGTACGGACTCCCCCGGGGCGACGTCGACCTGACGGAAGGTCTTGAGCTCCTTGTCGGTCCAGCTCACGCTCGTCACCGAGTCGCGCACGTAGACCTGCACCGTCTCGCGTGCAGGCCGTTCCCCCGTGTTCGACACCGTGACGTGCCCGACGATCGTGTCGGACTCCGCCAGCGAGGTCTCCTCCAGCACGAGGTCGGAGTACTCCACCGTGGTGTACGACAGACCTTCTCCGAACGCCCAGGCGGGCGACTGCGTGAGGTCCGCGTAGCGGTCGCCGTGTTGTCCGCGGATCTGGTTGTAGTACGTCGGCTGCTGGCCTACGTGGCGGGCGAACGAGATCGGCAGGCGCCCAGACGGCTCTGCTGCCCCGGAGATGATGTCAGCCAGCGCGCGCCCACCCTGCATGCCGGGGTTCGCCGCCCAGATCACCGCTGCCGCCTTCGATGCGGACGCCGGGAGCACGAGCGGCTTCGAGGCGAGCAGCACGATCACGACGGGCTTCCCGGTCGCGATGAGCGCATCGATCAAGGCGTTCTGCCCGCCGATGAGCTCGAGGGTCGCAGTGGAGCGGCCCTCGCCGACGAGCTCGATCCGATCGCCCACGACCGCCACGACGACGTCCGAGTCGGATGCGGCCGAGACGGCCTCCGCGATCAGAGCGGCGTCGGGCTCGCAGGCCCTCACCACCGGCGGACGCGGCTGCTTGTCGGGGAAGAACGGACCCTGCGGGTCTTCCTC
>NZ_QOAY01000223.1:14604-22906 GCF_003314775.1 Microbacterium sp. H6
CGTGAGGATGTCGGCACCGCGGGCGTGGGTGACGCTCCAGCCGTCGATCGTCTGCAGGCCGTCGAGCACGGTCGTGATCATCTCGCGAGGCTGACCGTCGAGCCATCCCGCCTGACCGGAGCCGCCGGCCCAGTCGCCGAGCTGCGTCTGCGCGTCGTCGGCGAGGGGGCCGGTGACCGCGACCTTCAGCGCGGACGCGGGGTCGAGCGGCAGCACGCCGTCGTTCTCGAGCAGCACGAGCGAGCGGCGGGCGACCTCGAGGTTCAGTTCCGCGTGCTCCACGCTGCCCACCACGGTGTCGAGCGCGGTGCTAGGAAGGCGCGGGTTCTCGAAGAGCCCCAGCTCGAACTTCAGCGTCAGGATGCGGGCGGCGGCGGCGTCGAAGGCGTCCTCGGCGAGCATCCCCTTCGCCACGGCATCCAGCGCTCCCTCGAAGAAGCCGGGCGTGGTCATGATCATGTCGTTCCCCGCCCGCACGGCAGCCGCGGCCGCGTGCGTGATGTCGGGCTGGATCCGCTGCTCCCACACCATGCGACCGACGTTGTCCCAGTCGGTGATGAGCGTGCCGGTGTAGCCCCATTCGCCGCGCAGCACGTCGCTGAGCAGCCAGTCGTTGGTGGTGATCGGCACGCCGTCGGTGGTCTGGTAGCCGAGCATGAACGTGCGGCAGCCCTCGCGGGCGACGCGCTCGAACGGCGGCAGGAACCACGAGCGCAGCTTGCGGCGGGAGATGTCGGCCTCGCTCGCGTCGCGCCCGCCCTGGGTCTCGGAGTACCCGGCGAAGTGCTTGGCGGTCGCGAGGATGGCCGTGGGGTCGTCGAGTCCGTCACCCTGATAGCCGCGCACCATGGCCGAAGCCAGTTCGCCGATCAGGAACGGGTCTTCACCGAAGGTCTCGTCGATGCGACCCCAGCGCAGATCGCGGGCGATGCACAGCACGGGCGAGAACGTCCAGTGTATGCCGGTGACCGCGACCTCCTCGGCCGTCGCACGGGCGACGCGTTCGACGAGCGCGGAGTCCCACGACGCGGCCATGCCGAGCTGCGTCGGGTAGATCGTCGCCCCCGGCCAGAACGAGTGCCCGTGGATGCAGTCCTCCCCCACCAGGAGCGGGATGCGGAGCCGGGTCTGCGCCGTGAGCTCGTTCGCTCGCAGGATGCGCTCGGGCGAGGTGTGCAGGATCGAGCCCGCATGGCGCCGCGCGATGTGGTCGTCGATGTCGTCGCGAGCGTCGAGCTGAAGCATCTGCCCGACCTTCTCCTCCAGCGTCATGCGGCTGAGGAGGTCGGCCACGCGCTCGGGGATCGAGAGAGCGGGGTCCTGGTACGGGAGCTGCGTGGTCAGAGTCTGAGAGGTCATCACTTCGTGTTCTGGTTCGTGTTCGGTGTCGGGGTCGTCGAGGCGTCGCCGGGCCCGGAGGGGTCGGACGAGGTCGCCGACGTTACGGGATCGGGAGCCTTCTTCGGCAGGGGCACGCTGCGGACGACGGTGACGGCGTCGTTCACGTTCAGCCCCTTCTTCTTCATCGCCCTGGCCCGCTCGCCCGCCGAGCGCAGTCGCGGGTTCACGTACTCGTCGATGCCGAAGTTGATGAGCGAGAGCGCGACGCCGATGATCGCGATGCAGAGCCCGGCCGGCACGTACCACCACCACAGTCGCGGGAACGCACCGTTCTGCTGCGCCCAGAACAGGATGGTCCCCCAGTTGAGGTTGCTCACCGGGATCACCCCGATGAAGGCCAGCGTCGTGAGACCGAGGATGGCCGCGGTCACGGTCCCGACGAAGCTCGAGGCGATGAGCGCCATGAGGTTCGGGAGCATCTCGACCGTGATGATGCGGCGCAGCGGCTCGCCGTTCGCGCGCGCGGCCTGGATGAAGTCGCGGTTGCGCAGCGACATGGTCTGCGCGCGCAGCACGCGGGCGCCCCACGCCCACCCGGTTATCCCCAGCACCGCGGCGATCACGATCAGCGGCGGGTTCTCGAACTGCGAGGCGATGATGATGATCAACGGGATGCCGGGGATCACCAGGAACACGTTGGTCAGCGCCGACAACGACTCGCTCTTCCAGCCGCGCACGTAGCCGGCGATCACACCGATCGTGATCGCGATGATCGTGGCGATGAAGGCCGCGAGGAATCCGACGACGATCACACCGCGGGTGCCGTAGATGATCTGGCTCAGCACGTCTTCGCCCATGTGCGTCGTGCCCAGCCAGTGCTCCCAGGAGGGCGGCTGACGCAGCGCCGTGCGGTCCTTCTGGGTCGGCCCGTACGGGGCGATCCACGGAGCGAGGATCGCGATGAGCACGAACACCCCGAGGATGATGAGCCCGGCGATCGACTTGGGGTTGCGGAACATCGCGAACGCCTGCGCGAGCTGCGACCAGAACGTCTTGCGCGGCGGCGCTCCCGTCGACGGGGTGCGCAGCGTGGCGGTCTCGGGCATGCCGGAGACGACGGCCGATCCGTCGGGCGCTGTGGTCGCTGCAGTGGTGGGAACGGTCATGTCAGGACTCCATCTGGCGCGTGCGCGGGTCGAGGTAGGCGTAGACGACATCGGCGAGGATGTTGGCCACGAGCACAGACAGCGTGATCACGAGGAACACGCCCTGCATGAGGGCGAAGTCCTTGGCGTTGGTCGCGTCGAGCAGCAGCTTGCCGACACCCGGATAGCTGAACACCATCTCCATCACGATCGTGCCGCCCACGATGAAGCCGATCGACAGCGCGAAGCTCTGGATCTGCGGCAGCACCGCGTTGCGAGCGGCATAACCCCAGAGCACCCGCTTGTTGGGCATACCCTTCGCCTGCGCGACCGTGATGTAGTCGTCGTCGAGCACCGTCAGCATCATGTTGCGCATGCCGAGCACCCATCCGCCGAGCGAGGCGACCACGATGGTCAGCGCCGGGAGCGTGCCGTGCATGATCACCTGGCCGATGAAGTCGAGACTCCATTCCGGCGACTGCCCCTTGTCGTAGGCATGCGATGACGGGAACCACTTCAGGGTCGAGGAGAAGATCGCGATCGCGATGAGTCCGAGCCAGAAGTACGGGATCGTATTGAAGAACGTGGTCACCGGGATGATCGCGTCGAGCCTGCTGCCCCGCTTCCATCCGACGACGGCTCCGAGCAGCGTGCCGATCGCGAAGGAGATGATGGTCGCGATGCCGACCAGCCCGAGCGTCCAGGGCAGGGCGGCGGCGAGCACCTCGGCGACCGGCCGCAGGCCGTGCAGGGTCGAGATGCCGAGGTCGCCGCGCAGCAGCATCCCCCAGTACTCGAGGTACTGCTGCCAGATGGACTTGTCGGTGTCGATGCCGAGCAGCACGCGCAGCGCGTCTGCCGCCTCGGGGCTCACGTTGCGGTTGCGCGCGAGGTACGAGCTGACCGCGTCGCCCTTCATGAGGCGGGGCAGGAAGAAGTTGATCGTGATCGCCGCCCACAGTGTGAACAGGTAGAACGCCGCGCGACCGGCGAAGAAGCGCCACGGCACCGGCCGCCTGGTGCGCTCTGCCGTGGTCGCCGTGGTGCCGACCTCGAGGGCATCGCGGGCGACGAGGTCGTTGTCGTCGAGCTGGGGGAGAGCGGAGCTCACAGCGCGCCTCCGTTCGATGCCGCTGCAGCGAAGTGCTTCTCCGGATCGGGAGAGGCCGCGCGCAGCTCGCGGGTGTACGGATCCTGCGGGTTGAGGATCACATCGTCGGCGGTTCCGTACTCGACCACGCGCCCCTGGTTGAGGACCATGATCTCGTCGCTGAAGTGCCGGGCGGTCGCCAGGTCGTGCGTGATGTAGAGCACACCGAGTCCCTCTTCGCGCTGCAGATCGGCGAGCAGGTTCAGCACGCCGAGCCGGATGGAGACGTCGAGCATCGACACCGGCTCATCGGCGACGAGGAGCGAGGGACGCGAGGCCAGGGCACGGGCGATGGCAACGCGTTGCCGTTGGCCGCCCGACAGCTCGTGGGGGCGGCGGTCGATCACCGCGTCCGCATCGAGGCGCACCCGGTCGAGGAGCCGACGCACCTCGTTCTCGGTCTCCTTCTTCGGCACCACCTCGTCGAGGCGGATCGGACGCTCCAGGTGGTAGCGGATCGAGTGGTACGGGTTGAGCGAGGCGAACGGGTCCTGGAACACCATGCGCAACTGCTGGCGGTACTTCCGCAGGCCCCTGCCGCGGCGCGGGATGGGCTTGCCGTCGAGCAGCACCTCGCCGCTGGTCGGGGTCTCGAGCTGGGTGAGGATCTTCGCGATCGTGGACTTGCCGCTGCCGGACTGGCCGACCAGGCCGATCGTCTGGCCGGACGTCAGGGTGAAGCTCACGTCGTCGAGGGCTTTGATCTGCCCGGCGCCTCGGACGTTGTACGCCTTCGTGACATTGCGGAACTCGAGGGTGGTCATCGCACCAGCACCCCTCTCTCCCCGGTGAGCCGGGGGAACGACGACAACAGGGTCTTCGTGTACTCGTGCTCCGGCTGCGTCCAGATGCGCTCTGCCGTATCGAGCTCGATGATCTCTCCTTCGCGCATGATCGCGATCCGGTCGCTGATCTCCAGCAGAAGCGGAAGGTCGTGGGTGATGAAGATCACCGAGAAGCCGAACTCGTGCCGCAGCTGAGAGATCTGCTTGAGGATCTCCCGCTGCACCAGCACGTCGAGCGCGGTCGTCGGCTCGTCCATGACCATCAGCTGCGGACGGAGCGCCAGGGCCATGGCGATCATGACGCGCTGGCGCATGCCGCCGGAGAGCTCGTGCGGGAAGGAGCGCACACGCTGACGGCCGACCTTGACGATCTCGAGCAGTTCCTCGGCCTCGGCACGCCGCTGCTTGCGGTTCATGTCGGGGCGGTGGATCTCGAACACGTCCTCCAGCTGCGAGCCGATCGTCGCGACGGGGTTGAGGGCGTTCATCGCGCCCTGGAACACCATCGACACCTTGTCCCAGCGGAATCGCTGCATCGCGTCGACGTCCAGAGCGTTGATGTCGATGTCGATGCCGGTCACGTCGTGGAAGGTCACGCTGCCGCCGGTGATGACGGCCGGAGCGCGCAGCAGGCGCTGCACCCCGTAGGCGAGCGTGGTCTTGCCGCATCCGCTCTCCCCGGCGAGGCCCAGGATCTCGCCGCGCTGCAGTTCGAGGGTCACGTTCTTCACCGCCTCGACGGGCGGATCGACGTCGTACACGACGGAGAAGTCGCGCACGGTGAGCAGGGGGTCTGGCATGGGGGTGTCCTTCGTGGGGGCGGGCCCTTCGACAGGCTCAGGGACCCAGATGGGGTGGCTGAGCCTGTCGAAGTCCCGGCTGTGGGTGGCTGAGCCTGTCGAGGTCCTACTCGGCGGGCTTCAGCTTCGTGAGGATCTGCACGATGTTCGGCTGCGTCGGGTCGGCGGACGCGTAGGTGTCGTCCTCCGAAGGCCAGCCGACGTAGTTGCGCGTGTTGAACTCGCCCAGCAGCGGGTGGGCGCCCAGCGGGATGGCCGGCACCTGCTCGGAGAAGATCGTCTGCAGCGTGTCGATGGCGGTGGTGCGCTCCTCGTCGGACGAGGCGTTCGCGTAGGTGTTCAGGGCGGCGGTCGCCTCCGGGTCGTCGAAGCGACCGAAGTTGAAGCCGGCCTTGCCCTCGGGGGAGATCCACCGCGGATCCATGGTCGAGGTGTAGAGGCCGTACGCCGTGCCGCTGTCCTCCAGCCAGTGGATGATCGCAGAGAACGTGCCGTTGTCGCGGGGATCGGCCCAGCCGCCCCAGTCGGGCATGTCGATCTTGACCTCGGCGCCGATGCTGTCCTTCACGTCCTCGGCGATGAGCTCCTGCGCCGTGTTCCAGTCGCTCCAGCCGGACGGGACGGAGAGCGTGAACGAGACGGGCGTGCCTTCGGGGTCGATCAGGGCGTCGTCCTTCCAGGTGTATCCGGCGGTCTCCAGCAGGTCACGCGCCTTCTCGGCGTCGACCTTGTAGTCGAATCCCTCGAACTCCGGCTGGATCTCGTCTTCGAGGATCGACGACAGTCCCGTCACGGACCAGACCGGCTCGCTGGCACCCTCGCGCGCGATGTCGACGTAGGCGTCGCGGTCGATCACCCAGGCGAGCGCCTGACGGAAGGCGGGGTCGTCGAACGGCTTCTGCTGCAGGTTCATGAACAGCGTGGCCGAGCCGGTGGTCGGGGAGGCGAGGAACTTGTTGTGCTCGGGGTCGGCCGAGAGGAACTGCTCCTCGATCTGCGGGATGAACGCCTGCGCCCAGTCGGCGTCGCCGTTCGCGAGGGCCGTGGTGAGGGCGGTGTTGTCACCGTACGAGACGTAGTGCAGCTCGGGCACGGCGAGGTCGCCGCCCCAGTAGTCGTCGCGCGCGTCGAGCGTGACCGACTCGGTCGACCAGTTCGCCATCGCGTAGGGGCCGGTGCCGACGAGGTCGTCGCCCTTGACGGGGTCGGTGGCCGGGTCCTCGAACTTCTCCCAGATGTGCTTGGGGACGATCGGCACGTGCAGCACGCGTGCCTGGTTGACGTACTTGGAGTCGCCGAAGCTCAGCACGACCTTGTCGCCGTCGACCTCGGCGCCCTCGTACTTGAGGCCGGCGGTGTCGAGGGCGGGGATCGAGGCGGTCTCGAACGAGAAGACGATGTCGTCGGCCGTGAACGGCTCGCCGTCGCTCCAGGTGACGTCCGCGCGCGGGACGACCGTGAGCTGCGTGTAGTCGTCGTTCCACTCGAGGCTCTCGGCGAGCCATGGCGTGGTACCGCGATCTCCCGTCTGGTTCACCAGGGCCAGGGTCTCGAACACGACCTTGGCGTAGCCGTACTTCGACGCGGCGGAGTCGCCGACGAACGGGTTGTTCGACTCGGTGGTGATCGCACCGTCGGGCTTCGCGATGGTGAGGGATGCGGATCCGGCGCCGTCGCCGGATCCACCGCCGGCCGAGCAGCCGGCGAGGGCCGACACACCGAGCGCGGTGATCGCGGTCGCGGCGATCAGAGACTTTCTGAGCTTCATTGCTTCTCCTAGGCACGGGTCTTTGTGCTGTGTCGCCGGCGAACGGGGGTCCGCCGGCCGTCGTGATTTGCTTACTGTCGAGAAAGTAAGCTTCCGTGAGGTTACCGAGTAGTAAGTTTGACCGCAAGCACAGTCCGACGATGGAGAGGAGGCCGCGGTGGCAGACAGCGACCAGACAGTGCGCGTGCGCCCGGCGACGCTCGAGAAACGCGAGCAGATCCTCAAGGCCGCGATCGAGATCTTCGGCAACAAGGGCTCGACCAACGGGACCCTGGCGGACGTCGCCGAGCAGGTCGGCATCACGCACGCCGGCGTGCTCCACCACTTCGGCTCGAAGCAGAAGCTCCTACTCGAGGTGCTCGCTTACCGAGACAGGGACGATGTCGCCGGCCTCGCCCAGAAGCACATTCCCGGGGGACCGGAACTGTTCCTGCACCTCGTGCGCACCGCCTTCACGAACGAGAAGCGGCCGGGCATCGTGCAGGCCTACACGGTACTCTCGGCGGAGTCGGTCACCGACGAGCATCCCTCGCGCCCGTTCTTCGAGGAGAGGTACACGACACTGCGCCGCGAGGTCACGGCCGCGTTCCACGAGCTGTGCGCCCAGGAGGGCGTGCGCGACCCCGACTCGGTCGCTGCCGCCTCCGCCGCGATCCTCGCCGTGATGGACGGGCTGCAGCTGCAGTGGCTCCTGCACCCCGGGGCGATCGAACTGGGCGCGACCAGCGAGTTCGCGATCCGGGCGATCGTGAACGCCGTGCTGCACCCCGGCCCAGACCTCACGACCTACACATCCCCCGCCTGATCCCCCCCCTACCCGCGGCACCGAGACCCATGCGCCGCGCCGAAACCCATCGAGCCAGACGCTTGTGACAGTGGGTCTGGGCGGCGACCATGGGTCTCGGCAACGCGGGGCTGCCCGGCTAGGCTCGGGCCATGACGATCGACCTCGAAGCGCTCTACATCGACCTGCACCAGCACCCCGAGCTCTCGTTCCAGGAGACGCGCACCGCCGGCATCGCCGCCCAGCACCTGCGCGACCTCGGCCTCGAGGTCGAAGAGGGTGTCGGCGTCACCGGCGTCGTCGGCGTGCTCCGCAACGGCGAAGGTCCGGTGGTGTGGGTGCGCGCCGACATGGACGCGCTCCCCGTCGAGGAGCAGACCGGCCTGTCTTACGCCAGCACAGCGAAGGGCGTCGACCCCGCGGGGACGACCGTTCCCGTCATGCACGCCTGCGGCCACGACATGCACGTCACCGCCATGATCGGCGCGGTCGAGAGGCTCGTCGCCGAGCGGTCCGACTGGTCGGGAAC
>NZ_QOAY01000223.1:22929-25885 GCF_003314775.1 Microbacterium sp. H6
CTCGTCGTGCTGATCCAGCCCGCCGAGGAGTACGGCGCCGGGGCGCGCGCGATGCTCGACGACGGGATCCTCGACCGCTACCCGAAACCCGATGTCGTGCTCGGCCAGCACGTCACGCCGCTCCCCGCAGGCGTGATCGGCGTGCGCAGCGGTACGCAGATGGCCGCCTCCGACGGACTCACCGTCACCCTGCACGGCCGCGGCGGCCACGGCTCGCGCCCGCACGCGACGATCGATCCCGTCGTGATGGCGGCGGCCACCGTGATGCGCCTGCAGACCATCGCGTCGCGGGAGATCGATCCGCAGGGGGTCGCTGTCGTGACCGTGGGATCGATCCACGCGGGCCTCAAGAACAACATCATCCCGGCCGAGGCGAAGCTCGAGCTCAGCCTGCGCTACCCGGACGAGGGGACGCGCGACAAGGTGCTCGCGAGCGTCGAGCGCATCGTGCGGGCCGAGGCCACAGCCTCCGGGGCCGAGCGCGAGCCCGAGATCCGCACCGACCACACGCTGCCAGCCACCATCAACGACGAAGAAGCCACCGCGCGCGTCTCCGCAGCCCTGCAGCGCGCCCTGGGCGAGGCAGCCGTGATCGATCCCGGGATGTTCACCGGCAGCGAGGACGTGTCATGGTTCGCCCGCGATGCCGGAGCACCCCTCGTGTTCTGGTTCTGGGGCGGTATCGACCCCGCCCGGTTCGCCGAGGCCGTCGCTGCGGGACGCCTGGGCGAGGACATCCCGACGAATCACTCGCCGTTCTTCGCACCGGAGATCCACCCGACGATCGAGGTCGGCGTCACCGCGCTGTCGGCCGCGGCCCGGGAGTTCCTCGCCTAAGGATCGGAACGATCTGGTTCACGTGACTGCTCGCTGCTCCCGCAGGAAGACGTGCAGGTCGAGTGCGTTTCGCTTGCTCCGTTGCTCGATGAGGAGATGACGTCGCAGGAGGTTTGTCACACCGACGGGAATCGGGTCCATCGCATTGGTCCGCTTGACGTCTTGCGAGCCGAAGCCGGCCAGGAGCGTCACCGACCTGCCGTCGATGTCCCTCACCTCGATCCGCGCGTAGTCGGTGTCGAGGCGGATCAGTACTCGAGAGATCGACTCCCAGGGGAACGATCGCTCCGACCCGGCTCCGACGATTCGTAGCCCCTCGTCGTCCCACTCGATGACGTAGCGCTTCCTCCGCCAGGCGAAGATCCACAGCAGGGCGAGCACGATGACGATCCCCAGGCCGCCGGCGACCAGGACGACACCGGATCGGCCGAACATGACGTCGGTCTCCAGCGAGATGGCGATCAACGCCGCCGCGGCACCGCCTCCTCCCACGATGATGCAGCCGACGATGATCGCGACGAGCTGGATCATGGAGACTCGTGTCGCCCGGATCGTCAACCGGTACCCGTCGGTCCCCGGCCGGATCGTCTCCCACATCCGTTCACCCCTACATATCGAGAGAGCGTCTTCAGCTCGCTCTTCTTCGCTCAGCCGCCGATCGCGTTCATGCCGCGCGCGGGCTGCAGGAACGAGGGGTCGTCGATCGCGTGCCCCGGCAGCTTGCCATGCACGCACGAACGCAGCAGTGCGGCGATCTCGTCCGCGCGTTGCCCCGGCGCGGAGGCCGACTCTCCGCGCAGCAGCCCGGTCAGGTCGTACTCGGCGAGCGAGAACAGGCAGTTGCGCAGTTGCCCGTCGGCGGTCAGCCGCAGACGATCGCAGGCGCCGCAGAACGGGGCGGTGACCGAGGCGATCACGCCGACCTCGTGCGGCCCGCCGTCGATCCGCCACTTCTCGGCGGGAGCGCCACCGCGGCCCTCGACCGGCTCGAGGTGCCAGCGTTCTCCCAGCGAGGCGAGGATCTCCTCGCGCGTGACCATCGAGGCGCGGTCCCAGGTGTGCCCGGCGTCCAGCGGCATCTGCTCGATGAATCGGAGCTGAGCGCCCACGCCCATCGCGAACTCCACGAGATCGACCAGCTCGTCGTCGTTCACGCCGCGCATGGCGACCGCGTTCAGCTTGAGGGGACGGAGGGACGAGGCCGCAGCCGCCTCGATACCCGCGAACACGTCGTCGAGGCGGTCGCGGCGGGTGAGGTCGGCGAAGCGCTGGCGGTCGACCGTGTCGATGCTGATGTTGAGGCGCGTGAGTCCGGCATCGATCAGGGCCGGGAGCTTCTGGGCGAGGCTGATGCCGTTGGTGGTCATCGCCACCTCGACAGGGCCCTCCTCCCCCTCGATGCGGGCGATGCGCCGCACGACGTCGACGATGTCGGTGCGCAGCAGCGGTTCGCCGCCGGTGAGACGGAAGGTGCGGATGCCGAGAGCTGCGGCGACCTCCGCCACCTCGACGATCTCGTCGGTGGAGAGGATGCTCGTGCGGGCGAGCCACTCGTTGCCCTGCTCGGGCATGCAGTACGTGCAGCGCAGCGAACAGCGATCGGTGAGGGAGATGCGCAGATCGCGATGCACACGGCCATGCGTGTCGACGAGACCTCCCGTGAGGCCGGCGGCATGCGATGCGGGCTCGGTGCGCGGCGCGCGCATGCCGATGACCACCGGCACGGCCGTCACGGTGCTCCCCCGCTCCCCGTCATGTTCCGAGACTAACCCCCGGAGCAGCGCGCGGGGGCGGCTCGGCGGCGACGACCGGCACATTGTCAGTGTTCCGCCCACGACCGCCCGGGGCGACGACTCAGCGCAGGGGAACGAACCGCACATGCTCCGGCTCGATCCGCAGCTGGACGGTCTCGCCGACGAGCAGTCCGGCGGCATCGGAGACAGAGAGGTCGACGACGCACGACCCAGTCTGCAGCCGGACGCCGGTGACCGTGGGTTCGAGCCGGTCGACCTCGGCGATCCATCCACCGCCGTCCGAGCCGTCGACCAACCGCACGTGCTCGGGGCGGAACACGGCGATCAGCGGCGTTCCATCGTCCTCGGCGAGCGCGCGCGAAGCG
>NZ_QOAY01000028.1:0-1618 GCF_003314775.1 Microbacterium sp. H6
CGCGCTCGGGCACGCGGTGCTCGCGGCGTTGGACGGCTTGCCTGTGCCCGGCGAGGAGCTGACGTTGGACGGTGTCGTGGAGTCGGGTGCTCCGCTCGCGATCTGGACAGGGACCCCGGCGGACGGCGGCGAGGAGGCGGCGGGAGTCGTCTCGGCCGTCGAGCTGCCGCTGCGCGACCTGCCCACCCTGGACGAACTCGCCGAGGAGTGGAAGGACATCGACCCGCGCTCGCGGGAGGAGCGCCTCGGACGAGCGCGGAACCTCCGCGACGGTTACATCGAGGGGCCGACCGTGTCGCATCCGGTGTGGGCCTGGCGGCTCGGGGACGCCGTGATCGTGGGGCATCCGGGTGAGGCCTACTCGCGGCTGCAGACGACCCTGCGGGAGCGGTTCCCCCAGACGCCGATCGTGGTGATGAACCTGACGAACGGCCCGGGGTTCGTGTACCTCCCGACCCGCGAGGCCTACGACCGCGGCGCCTATCAGTCCTGGCAGACGCCCTTGGCTCCCGGCGCCCTCGAGCTCCTGGAGTCCCACGCCGTGTCGGTGGTGGCCGGGTTGTTGGCCTAGCTCCGGTCGCGATATTCCACCTACTTCGAGGCTTTCGGCTGGAACATCGCGACGGGAGCGGCCGTAGACTGCTATAGCAAACGTATGACTGAGGAGAAGCACGCATGAGTCAGGCACCCGTCGCCATCGTCACCGGAGGATCCGCCGGCATCGGCTGGGAGATCGGCCAGCGACTCTCCGCGGACGGCTACCTCGTCGTCGCGACCGACCGCGTCCCCGGGCTGACCGCGGGCGAGAACCCCGCCGGGATCCTGTGGCGGGAGCTCGATGTCACCGACCACGCCGGGGTCGACCGGGTCTTCGGTGAGATCGAGGCGGAGCTCGGGCCCATCGAGGTGCTCGTGAACAACGCCGGGATCCAGCGGCACCGTGGCATCGAAGACCTCACGTGGGATGAGTGGTCCGCGGTCGTCGACGTGAACCTGCACGGGGTGTTCTCCGCGCTCCAGGCCGCAGGGAAGCGCATGCTCGACCGTGGTGAGGGCCGCATCGTCAACATCTCCTCCATCTCCTCGCGCGGCTCCGCGGGGCGGGCACCCTACGCCACGACCAAGGCCGCCGTCATCGGACTCACCTCCACGGCGGGGGCGGAGTGGGCGTCGCGCGGTGTGCGGGTCAACGCTGTCGCGCCCGGTTACGTCGACACGGGCGTCTTCCGGCAGGGCGTCGAGCAGGGGACGCTGAGCCTGGACACGATCCTGTCGCGTATCCCCGCGAAGCGCCTGGCGGAGGCAAGTGAGATCGCGGCCGCGGTCAGCTTCCTCGTCTCCGACCAGTCGCGCTACATGAACGGGCAGACGCTGTATGTCGACGGTGGCTTCATGGTGGACTACGGCGTGCCCCTGGCGAAGAAGCCCGAATGACCACGATCGCCCGCATCGACACGGCCACCGCCGTACTGCCGCTCCCTGCGCCACTGCAGCTCGGCGCGATGACAGTCGTGCGGCGAGAGTACTCCGCCGTGCAGGTGACAGCCGATGACGGAACGACCGGGATGGCGTACTGCCTTTCGCGGGAGGCGCCGATGGGCGAGATCGTCGGCCGTCT
>NZ_QOAY01000028.1:1682-11402 GCF_003314775.1 Microbacterium sp. H6
GTCGCCCCGCACGCGGTGGGTGCGGATGCCGACGACCCTGCGGCGGCGTGGGAGCGGATGCTGCGCGGCAGTGCCATCGTCGGCCGGGTGGGCTTGGTGCGGCGCGCCATGGGGCTGGTCGACATCGCCCTCTGGGACATTGCCGCCCGGCGCGCGGGCATGCCGCTGTGGAAGCTGCTCGGCACCGGTGATGCTCCCCGGGAATCGATGCTGGTCGCCGCTTACCCGTCTGCGGACCGGGCTCCGCGGGAGGTCGCCGACGAGGTTCTCGCGCAGGCTGCTGGATGGACGAACGTGAAGATCTCGCGCATTCCGGATCCGGCATACATGCGAGAACTCCTGGCGACTCTGAATGCAGAGCTGCCCGCTGACACAGGGCTGGTCGTCGATGTGGGTTTCGGCTGGCCGGATGCTGACACCGCGCTCGCGGAGATCGCGCAGTGGGGCGACCCGCAGCTCGCGTGGCTCGAAGACCCGCTGCTGCCGGAAGACGCAGCAGGTGTCGCGCGCATCCGCCGGGAATCGGGCCTGGCGGTCGCCGTCGGCGATGAGGTCACCGATCCCGCGGTGCTGAAGGCGCTGGTCGAGGTCGGTGGTGTCGAGGCGCTGCGCCTCGACGTCGTGGCGATCGGTGGTGTGACGCCCGCCCGCGAGATGATCGCATGGGCGACCGAGCGCGGTGTCCCGGTCTCCGGGCACGTGTATCCCGAGGTCACCGCACACCTCGGGATCGGCGTGGAGACGTTCGCGCGAGGAGTCAATCCGTACGACCCCGCGCCGTCGTTCATCCTCGGTGGTCCGTCGTTCGAGGGTCTGGTGCGCCCGACGGATGCCACGGGACTCGGCTTCGCTCTCGATCCCGCCGTCTTCCGATTCGAGAGGGATTGACATGACGGAATCTGCACGCAGCGTCGTCGTGACGGGCAGCGGCAAGGGCATCGGCCGTGCCATCGCAGAGCGCCTCACGGCTGACGGATGGATCGTGGTTGGGCTCGAGCGCTCTGCCGGCTCGGGCACGGTCGAAGACGGCATCGTGGCTGAGGTGGTGCTCGGTGACGCGTCGGATCGCTCGACGCACGAGCGCGCGGCTGCTGCTGCCCGCGCCAGAGCCCCGCTCGCCGGCTGGGTCAACAACGCCGGCATCACGAAACGGACGCCCCTGCACGAGCTCGACGAGTCCGTGGTGCGCGAGGTGCTCGACATCAACGGCTTCGGCTACATCTGGGGCTGTTCGACGGCGGTCTCCGCATTCGTCGACCAGGGTGTGGCGGGCGCCATCGTCAACATCGGTTCGATCCATGGGCGCTCCAGCTTCACCGACCACGCCGCCTATGAGTTCACCAAGGGCGGCATCGACGCGCTCACCCGCAGCGTGGCCGTGTCGTATGGCGCTCTGGGCATACGAGCCAATACGGTCGCTCCCGGTGGCGTGCGCACCCCGCATCTGGAGGCGCAGATCGCCCGGGCTGCCGATCCCGCCGCCGAGGAACGTGCCCTCGCCGAGGGGCCGCCCATGGGCCGGATCGCCCGCGCGGAAGAGGTGGCCGCGCTCACGGCGTTCCTTCTCTCCGACGAGGCGCCGTACCTGTCGGGGCAGTCCATCGCGGTCGACGGCGCGTGGACGGCATCCTTCGGCGACATCGCCATCGACCCGGGTCTGCGGGAGCGTTTCGAGGGCTGACGGGGCACCTACCGGAGATACGCATCCACCAGCAGTGCTCCCCGAATCACCCGCAGCTCGTCGATGATCCGGGCGATGCTCTTCGCTCCGACGGAGGGCAGCGCCAGGTCGTGCGGACCGAGCGGTTCGAGCTTCCCGGTGCGGATGCGGATCACCTCCCACCCCACAGCACGCAGGGCGCGGTCCTTGCGCAGATCCGCGTCCTGCCGCTTGCCGACATGCTCCAGGCCGTGTCGGCCGACCGTGTCGTACTCGATCGCGATGCGCAGCTCCGGCAACACGATGTCCGGCCAGACCTCGGTGTGGCGGAAGAACGGGCGCGAGACCTTGACGGCGTTCACGGTGGTGTCGAACTCGATCGCGACCCCGAGTCCCGCCCGCAGACGTCCCTCCGCGGCAGAGGCGGGCTTCGGCGCGCACTCACTCGCGAACGCGGTCCCCGAGGGCAGGTCGGGCGTCTTGGTGCAGAGTGCAGGCGCGGGGCGACGGGGCCTACGGGGGATGGCGCGAGCTTCCCCGAGCACGACCGGCTGCGGGCGGGCGAGCGCGGAGCAGTCCGGACACCACCCGGAGCGGCGCCGGACGCGTCCTGGACGTTCGCGCTGCTCGGTCGGTGTGGCGGCGAACCGATGGCCGACCGGGCACTCCCAACACACGAGCACGTCGGCGGCGAGAGGGATCTGCGACAGCGCGATGCCGTGATTCAGCTCGGGGTGGTACTGGCGGATCAGCTCCGGGTACGCGGCCCACCCAGCGCGATAAGTTCCCACGTCATACGGAATCGCGCGACCGCGGGAGAACTGCCGTCGCGCCCACCACTGCATCACCGGTTCCGGCACGCGCCGAACCTACCTGTGAGGACCGACACCGGGTGCGGGCCGGGCGCGACGTCCACGGATGTCCCCGGTCCATGCGACGATCCGCTCGTCGACAGGAGAGCAGGATGCGTGGGGAAGCGACCGTGCTGCACGCCGACCTCGATGCGTTCTACGCGTCGGTCGAGCAGCGCGACGCCCCGGAATTGCGCGGGCGACCCGTGATCGTGGGCGGCGGGGTCGTGCTGGCGGCGAGCTACGAGGCGAAGGCGCGCGGGGTGCGCACGGCGATGGGAGGCCGGCAGGCGCGCGAGCTCTGCCCCGATGCTGTCGTCGTCCCTCCGCGCATGGAGGCGTACTCCGCCGCGAGCAAGGACGTATTCGCGATCTTCCGCGACACCACCCCGCTCGTCGAGGGGCTGTCGATCGACGAGGCGTTCCTAGAGGTCGGCGGTTTGCGACGCCTCGCGGGCAGTCCCGAGCGGATCGCGGCTCGATTGCGCGAACGGGTGCGGGCGGAAGCGGGACTCGCCATCTCGGTCGGGGTCGCGCGCACCAAGTTCCTCGCCAAGGTCGCCAGCGCCGTGAGCAAACCAGACGGCCTGCTGGTCGTCGAGCCCGAGCGGGAAGAGGAGTTTCTGCTTCCCCTTCCCGTGGAGCGGCTGTGGGGCGTGGGCGCGGTGACGGCCGAGAAGCTGCACCGATACGGCATCCGCACCGTCGGACAGCTCGTCGAGCTGGAGACCGCGACCGCCGAGAGGATGCTGGGCAAAGCGACGGGTGCGCACGTGCATGCGTTGGCCCGGCTGCGCGACCCGCGGCCGGTCGACACCACGCGGCGTCGGGGATCCATCGGCTCGCAGCGTGCGTTGGGCACTCGTCCGCGCTCGGCCGAGGAACTCGACCTCATCCTCACGCAGATCATCGACCGTCTCGGCAGGCGACTCCGCGACGGCGATCGCGTGTGCCGGACGGTCGTGCTGCGTCTGCGCTTCGGCGACTTCACGAAGGCCACCCGCTCCCGTTCGCTCCGGGCTCCGACCGATCGCACCGCCGTGCTGCTCACCCTCGCTCGCGCGCTGCTCGCCGCCGCGCAGCCCGAGATTTCTGCGGGCGGCATCACCCTGCTCGGCATCTCACTGTCGCAGCTCGACCGTGCAGGGAACGTGGCGCCCGAGCTGCCGATCGACTGGGGCGACGAAGCGCGCCTCGACACGGTGCTCGACACCCTGCGCGGCCGCTTCGGTGCGGACTCCGTGTCGCGGGCGGCACAGCTGGGTCGTGATCGGGGTTGGTCGTCGCCGGTCCTGCCCGAGCACGAGTGAGCCGCACGACGCTCAGGCTTCTCGTGCCGGTCCGGTATCTTGAGCTCGACGGCGCCGAGCCGAAGAAGGGCGCAGCCGCAGATGAACGCACTCAGCCGGACGGGATGGGTCCTGGTCGTGCTCGTGCGCGGGCTTCTGCTTTGGGTGCTGATCCCCTTCGCCTTCCTCTCCTGGCTTCTCCTCCACTGGTGGGCGCAGAAGGCCTCGCGTCGACAGGCGCTGTGCTGGTACGACGCGCATCTGACCGTCGCGCTCGCGCGAGGTCCGTTCCGCCTGATGATCGCTCCCGACAATCGGCGCTTCGACCGGATTCCGAGGATGGCGACGGTGGAGCCCCGAAAGACCAGTCTCTTCGGCATGCACACCATCGAGGTCTTCGATCTGGTGTGAAGACGGCGCGCTCGGCGAGATGCCCCCCGCGCCTCAGGCCTTGAGCATCGACGCCCTGGCGATCAGCCCGTCCACCACATCGAAGGTCGCGATGGTCTCGGTGGCGACGCCGGCGTTGATCACCTGTTCCTGTGCGACAACCCACCGGGTGCCGAAGAGCACGCTGGTCTCGATGACGCACGACAGCTCGGGGTTCTGCAGTCGAGGCTCGTAGAACGCACGGATCGCGGCGGAACCGACCACGGGTTCGGCGGCGACACCGGTGATCACGGCGTCCTCGGCGTAGGTGGCCACGAACGCGTCGAGGTCGTGTGCGTTGAACGCGTCGAGCTGCGCCTGCACGGTTTCGAGGGCGGAGCGGTCCAGGGGTGCGTGGTCAGTCAATGCGAACTCCTCCGTTGACGTCGTAGGTGGCGCCGGTGATGAAGCGTGCTCGCTCTGAGGCGAGGGATCCGATGATCCAGGCCACGTCCTCCGGCTGCCCGAACGCGCCGAGGGGGATGCCCGACTCGAGCTTCTCGCGCCCCGCCCCCTGCAGCTGGTCCGTGATGGCGCTCGCGACCGGGCCAGGGGTCACGGCGTTGACGCGGATGCCCTCCGAGGCGAGGTGCCGGGCGAAACTGCGCGTGATGGCCAGGATCGCACCCTTGCTCGCGGCGTAGTGGATGCCGGTCTGCAGCGCGCCGACCTGGCCGGCGATCGAGGCGATGTTGATCACCGAGCGGTCGCCCTCCGCTGCCCGGAGCAGGGGGAGCGCGCCGCGGGTCAGGAAGAAGGTGCCGCGGGCATTGGTCTCGAGCACCATGTCCCATTCATCGAACTCGATGTCGTCGTAAGGCGTGTAGGGGCAGACTCCGCCGTTGTTGACGAGCACGTGGAGCGATCCCCATGCGTCCGTGATCTCGCCGACGAGTGCGTCGATCGACTCGCGCTCCTGCAGGTCGAGGCGCGACACGTGAACCTCGGGTGACCCTGCCGCCCGGCACTCCTCCGCTATGCGCAGCGCTTCGGCCTCCCGTCCGGCATACGTGATCCAGAGGGCAGCACCCTCGCGGGCGAGTTCGAGGGCGGCGGCGGTCCCGATGCCGGAACTCGCCCCCGTGATCAGAACGCGGCGCATAGTCATCCCTAAACGCTATAGCAAAAGGGCGGTCATCCGCGACCTCCGGCGCCGTCAGCGGATCCGCCCGCGGTCATCGCCGGCGAAGGCTGCGATCGACGGAACGGCGCGGCGAGGGTGGGCAGGATGTGCCGACGGTGGACGATCAGGAAACCGGCGGCGATGATCAGCTGCAGAGCGGAGAGCACGTAGCGGCCGCCGGTGTCGGTCACGAAGAACTGCACGAGGAAGATCGCTGCCAGGGCGATGGCCGATCCCAGGTGGAATCGGAGAGCGAGGAGGATCGCGACGCCCATCACGGTCTGGGTGCCGGTGAGCACGAACTCCTCGATCTGCCGGGCATCGAGCGGCAGATCGGACCCTCCGCCACCGAAGAAGTGCGCGAGGGGGAGCGAGCCGACCAGGAGGCTCCACTGGTTGACCTTCGACGCGATGAGGGTGGCGATCGCGGCTGCCCCCATTCCCCGGACGGCGAAGAGCACCGCGATGATGAACTCGGGCGCCTCGGAGGCGAGGGGCGCGAGCCACTGCACGAGGAAGAAGCTGTCGATCCCGAGCGCGGTTCCCGAATCGACGAGACCGGTTGCGAACGGCTCGGCGCACGCGAGGATGATGCCCGCCGAGACGATGAACATCGAGATCACGGTGATCCGCCGGGCGCGGGTCGGCATGCCCGCGATGTGCGCGGCGGCGCCGACGAACTCGTCGTGGCTTTCGCTCTCCGCGCGGCCTGCCCGCCACAGGTAGGTGACGAATGCCCCGATGAGCACCAGGCCGAACCAGATCGGGATGTTCCCGAACAGTGGGATGGCGAACGCGAGGATTGCCAGCACCGCGAGGAAGCCGACGTCCAGGCGTGCGGTGACGGGGAGCTCGAGGGCGAGACGCCGGGCTTCGCCGCGTCGTGCCCGGTTCGCGATCACGAGGGCGACGATCACGACGAGTGGCCACCCGAAGCCCAGGAGCAGTCGGTTCGATCCCGTCATGTTCGCGGCGGCGTACTGCGCGTACTCGGGGTCGGAGCCGGAGCGGAACGCGTAGTACAGGTCGACGGCGTACTCGGGGAGCACGGCGATGAGGGCGAGGATGGCGATCGCGAGGGCGCCGGAGATGTCCTTCTGCGCGGCCTCGGCGGCCCAGGCGAGCACGAAGCTCGCCGCCACGACCGCCGCCCCGAAGACGACGAGGTCGAGCATGGGATTCGGGTGGAAGCCCAGTGTGCGGAACACCAAGGCGGGGGCGGCGATCAGGAGGCACAGGGCGAGACGGCCGATCAATGCGCGTGGCATGGGGAACGGTCCTTTCGGTCGGGCGCGACCGAGAGAGGACAAGACAGAGCTCCGGCCGCGCGTGGGCCGAAGGTCTCGTTCATCCGGGAGACAGGGGCACCGGACGATCATCGTGAACGTCAGTATGTCGATGCGGCCTCAGGCTCTCGCGAGCCCGGAACTACTCCCCTTCGATCTCCCCAGTCTGGCGAACACGGCGCGCGATCCCCCTGCTCAGACGGAGATTCAGAGGGTTTCGGCACCCCTCACGCGTGAACTCGCTGGCGCCCGAGCGGGCGGCCCAGGATTTCGGAACAGTGAAAGGGCCCAACTTCGGTATCGCGATGCGCATATCTGCTAGATGCTATAGCATCGCATCCATGACCGAGCCATTCATCCTCGTCAGCGACTGCGACCTGCCGGGAACCGTCATCGAAGACACGCTCCGACAGGCAGGACTGCGCGCCGATCGCGCCGCATCCGGAAGCCCGGACGACATCGCCGCCCTCGGTGCCGACGCCGAAGGGCTGGTCGTGCAGTGGGCGCAGATCACGGGTGATGTGATGGACCGGATGCCGAACCTCCGCATCATCAGCCGTGTCGGCATCGGGTACGACATGGTCGATGTCGAGGCTGCGACCGTTCGTGGCATCGCCGTCGCGAACACCCCGAGCTACTGCATCGAAGAGGTGGCGGCGCACACCATCGCCATGATCATGTCCCAGGCGCGCGGCCTGTCCGCCTACGACCGCGCCGTGCGTGCCGGGACCTGGAAGGCCGTCGACGCACGACCGCTCGCTGTGCGCCCCTCGGCCACCACGGTGTCGGTGCTCGGCTTCGGACGCATCGGCTCGATGGTCGCTCGCGGTTGTCGCGCGCTGGGCTTCCGCGTCCTCGTCGCCGACCCCTTCGCCCCCGCCGACGCCGTGCGCGAAGCCGGGTGCGAGCCCGTAGAGATCGCGGAGGCCGTCGCGCGTGCCGACATCCTGACCCTGCACGTGCCGCTCACCGACGACACCCGGCACCTGATCGACGCAGCCGCCCTCGCGACCATGAAGCCGGGAGCGGTCGTGGTGAACACCTGTCGCGGTCCGCTCATCGACGAGGAGGCGCTCGCCGCCTCGCTGCGGGCGGGACACATCGGTGCCGCGGCCCTCGACGTGTTCGCGGGAGAGCCGCTCGCCGCCGACTCGCCGCTGCGTGACCTCGATCAGGTGCTGCTCACACCGCACGCCGCCTGGTATTCGCCCGAGGCGCTGGCCGACCTTCCGGTGCACGCGGCCGAGAACGTCATCCGTTACCTGGCCGGCGAGTCCGTGCCGATCGTCAACCCGTCCTTCGCCACCGCGCGCTGACCTGGAAGGCCCCCATGGAGCTCCTGCGACTCGGCCCCGTCGGCCGCGAACGTCCCTACGTGCGAGAGGAGGGCGTCGTGTACGACCTGTCCCCCCTCACCGCCGAGATCGACGGCGACTTCCTCGCCGCCGACGGCATCGGCCGCGTGCGCTCCGCGCTCGGCCGGGGTGAACTGGTCGCCGCCGACGTCGATGGGCTGCGCATCGGTGCCCCGGTCGCCCGCCCGACCGCGGTGGTCTGCATCGGACAGAACTACGCAGCTCACGCTGCCGAATCCGGATCGGAGCCGCCCGAGCATCCGGTCGTCTTCTTCAAGCACCCCAACACGGTGGTCGGACCGGACGATGTCGTGCTGCTGCCGCCCGGAGCGGAGAAGGTCGACTGGGAGGTGGAGCTGGCGATCGTGATCGGCAAGCCCGCCCGCTACCTGTCGTCTCCTGATGCCGCGCGTGAGGTCATCGCCGGCTACACGATCTCGAACGACGTCTCGGAGCGCGCGTATCAACTCGACGTCTCGGGCGGGCAGTGGTCGAAGGGCAAGTGCTCCGAGACGTTCAACCCGCTCGGGCCCGCACTCGTTCCCGCCGACGAGGTCGACCCCCAGGCGCTGCGACTGCGGTCGTTCGTGAACGGCGAGCCGCGGCAGGACTCGTCGACCGCGGACATGATCTTCTCCGTGCTGCAGATCGTGCACGAGCTGAGTCAGTATCTGGTGCTCGAGCCCGGCGACGTGATCAACACCGGTACCCCGCAGGGTGTCGCGCTCTCCGGCCGGTTCCCCTATCTGCAGGACGGCGATGAGATGACGATCGAGATCGAGGGTCTCGGACGTCAGCGCCAGCGCACCGAGCGGGTGCACCTGGGCTGACTCGGCTCTCCCCGGCGGCCTGTGCCCGGGGCACGGTTCCTTTCGCTGAGTGCACCGTGCTCCGGGTAGAGGCCGTCGGGTGCGTCAGCCCGCGAAGGGGATGACAGGAAGGCCCCGCACACCGGGTCGCACGGCGAAGAGCGAGCCCGCCTCGGTGCCGTGGCCGGGTTCGAGGCCCTGCGCCGAGGTCGTGATGTACAGCGTGCCGAGGTCGTCGTCGCCGAAGGTGCAGGCGCTGACCTGGGGCACCGGGAGCTCGATCGTCGCGATGCGCTGCCCTGCGGCGTCGTAGCCGTGCACTGCGCTGCCGCCCCACAGGGCCACCCAGATACTGCCGTCAGCGGCGATGCACAATCCGTCGGGGGAACCCTGCTCCTCGGGGATCGCGACGAAGGCGCGACGGCCCCGCAGCTCGCCCTCGCTGACGTCGAACACGTCGATGCGGTGCGTCCCGGTGTCGACGTAGTAGGCGCGTCGGCCGTCCGGCGAGAAGCCGATGCCGTTCGAGATCGTCGCCCGCGGAAGAACGGTGCTCGTCGTCAGGTCGGCGTCGACGCGCAGCACGGCTCCGGCATCGGGCGCCGCGTCGTAGGCCATCGACCCCGCGAGCAGGCGTCCCCGAGGGTCGCAGCATCCGTCGTTCATGCGCACACCGGGGTCGTCGCCCAGCGAGGCGGCGGCCCGGACCTCTCCGTCGACGTCATGCGCGAGGTAGAGCGTGCGGGCGCCGACCGCCACCAGACCTCCACCGGAGCGCGGGCGGGCGAAGGCCAGGTACTCGTCGTCGATGTGCTGGCGGGACACACCATCCGGTCGCAGCGACAGAAGATCGCCGGCGTCCCCGTCGACCCAGCGCAATCCGCCCCAGCCCGACCACCAGACGGGCGCCTCGGCGTG
>NZ_QOAY01000282.1:0-614 GCF_003314775.1 Microbacterium sp. H6
AGGAAGCGGTCCAGCAACGCGCTGCCGGCTTCGAGATCGCCCTTGCTCAGCACGGCCGAGATGGCCACCAGCGTCGTGGTGTTCGTCAGGCGGGTGTCGTCCGCTTCGGCGAATGACCGGGCGGCCACCTCCGCGTGGTCCAGCGCGGCGTCCGGCTCGCCGGACTGCAGGTGCAGGGCCGCGCGGCTGATCGCGAGGTCACCGCGCGTCCACGCGGGAAGCTCGTCCGATGCGCCGATCTCCTCTTCCAGAGCGGCGGTCGTCTCCGGCGTGTTCAGGCCGAATGTCGCGAGTCCGATGCGCTCCTCGAGGTCGGCCTGCACCTCGCGCCCAGCGGCGCGGAGTGCGGCGATGCGCTCCGGCAGCAGCTGCAGGGCCTCGTCCGCGCGCTCCAGTGCGACCAGGATCCCCAGCCGCATGGACAGCAGCTGGGCGCGCTTGGCGGGATCTTCGACTTCGAGGGCGCGGGGCAGGGCTTCGAGCGTCTCGTGCTCGGCGCCGAACTGCGCGAGCTGCATGGCGCGCTCGAACCAGCCCTCTGCGTCGACCGGGGCGGTGGTGGAAGCAGGGGTGATGAAGGCGTCGGACCGGATCGGCACGTCGTAGCTCTCCTT
>NZ_QOAY01000292.1:0-5916 GCF_003314775.1 Microbacterium sp. H6
CGGCCCGGAGTCAGTCCGCGCGCGGAGCGACGGCCGCCCATGGCAGTGTGACCTCGCCCAGACGCCAGCGCGTGCGCCCACCGATCACGGGCCAACCCTGATCACGCAGTGAACCGACCGCGGCGAGGAAACGCTGCGTCGCCCCGAAGGTCGACAACGGCGCGGCGCGGTCCCATTCGCGATCGAGGTCGACCAGGAGGGCATGGATGCGTTCGCCGGTGACGTTGCGGTGGATCAGTGCCTTGGGCAGGCGTTCGGCGACGATGCTCGGGTGCTCGAGGTCCGCGAGCCGGAGCGAGAGCGTGAACCGCAGCGGGGTCGCCTGTGCATCGATGTCGACCCAGCTCGAGACGCGGCCGATCTCGTCGCAGGTGCCCTCGAACAGCAGGCCACCGGGCGCCAGCCGGGCGGCCATCCGTGACCAGGCGCCGGGGATATCCTGCTCGTCGTACTGGCGCAGCACGTTCATCGCGCGGATCACGGCTGCTCTGCGCCCATCGGGAAGCGGAACCTCGAAACCGCCGCGCGCGAACGTCACCGGAAGGTCGGACGCGAAGGAGGTTCGGCCCGCGCGCACCTCGTCGAGCTGCGCATCGGCCGTCGCGACGCGGGCGGGGTCGATCTCCAGTCCGCGCACCTCCACGTCGTCACGCACCCGGACCAGGCGCGTGGCGAGCTCGAAGGCCGTGACCCCGCTGGCGCCGTAGCCGAGGTCGACGACCAACGGGTCGGATGCTCGGCGCAGCGCCTCACTCGCGGCGATCCAGCGGTCGTTTCGCCGAAGGCGGTTCGTCCCCGTGGTGCCGCGGGTCGGCCGACCGAGGGGAGATGACGCCATGTCTCCATCCTCCCAGCATCCGACTCGGGTCCTCAGTCCCGGACGGATAAACTGACGGCATGACTGCGACGCGCACCCTCATCCTGCTCCGCCACGGCCGGAGCGAGTGGAACGAACTGAACCTGTTCACCGGTTGGGTGGACGTCCGCCTCAATGCGCAGGGCGAGAAGGAGGCACGCCGCGGCGGCGAGCTGCTGGCGGAGTCCGGCATCCTCCCCGACGTGCTGCACACCTCGCTGCTGAGCCGTGCCATCCAGACGGCGAACATCGCCCTGGATGCCGCCGACCGTCTGTGGATCCCGGTGACGCGCTCCTGGCGCCTGAACGAGCGTCACTATGGCGCGCTGCAGGGCAAGGACAAGGCACAGACGCTGGAAGAGTTCGGCCCGGAGCAGTTCCAGCTGTGGCGTCGTTCGTTCGACGTGCCGCCGCCCGTGCTCGACGACGAGAGCGAGTTCAGCCAGGTGAACGACGTCCGTTACGCGCACATCGACGGCGAGGTGCCGCGCACCGAGTCGCTCAAGCTCGTCATCGACCGCCTGCTGCCGTACTGGGAGAGCGCGATCGTCCCCGACCTCGAAGCCGGCAAGACCGTGCTCGTGACGGCGCACGGCAACTCGCTGCGTGGTCTCGTCAAGCACCTCGAGGGCATCAGCGACGACGACATCGCCGAGCTGAACATCCCGACCGGCATCCCGCTGGTGTACGAGCTGGACGAGAACAACGTCCCCACCGGCCCCGGCCGCTACCTCGACCCCGAGGCCGCCGCCGCCGGTGCAGCCGCCGTCGCGGCGCAGGGCAAGAAGTAGAAGCCCCCTCGCGGATACGACGGAGCCCCCGATGCGATGGCATCGGGGGCTCCGTCGTATCCGCGAGTGGGTGTCAAGCGTGGCCGAACTCCTGCTGACCGAGCTCCTGCTGCTCGACGGCGAGCGGGATGTCGTGTTCCTCGACCGCCCAGTCGCCCGTGGCGAGGTAGACGACCTTCTTCGCGACGGCCACCGCGTGGTCGGCGAAGCGCTCGTGGTACCGGCTGGCGAGCGTGGCATCGACGGTGGCCGTGGCCTCGCCCTTCCAGTTGTCGCTGAGCACCTTCTCGAAGACGGTGGCGTGCAGCTCATCGACGTCGTCATCGGCGTTGCGGATGGCGTCGGCGAAACGCAGGTCCTGCGTGCGCAGCAGTTCGGACAGGGTGCGGGCCACCTCGACGTCGAGCTCGCCCATCTTCACGAACGTGCCCTTGAGGCCCTTCGGAATGGCGCGCTCGGGGAAGCGGAGGCGGGCGAGCTGGGCGATGTGCTCCGACATGTCGCCCATGCGCTCGAGCGAGGCGCTCACGCGCAATGCCGTGACGACGATGCGGAGGTCGCGGGCGACCGGCTGCTGGCGCGCGAGGATCTCGATGGCCTGCTCGTCGAGGGCCACGGCCAGCTCGTCGATCTTCGCGTCGTCGGCGATGACCTCTTCGGCCAGAGCCACGTCGCTCGTCGCGAACGCCCTGGTGGCCTTGTCGATGGACACCGTGACGAGGTCGGCGATCTCGACGAGGCGGTTCTGCAGGTCCTCGAGGGACTGGTGGAAGACTTCGCGCATGTTGGGGCGCAACCTTTCATTCGGATCTCGGCTGGATCAGCGCGAGGCGGCGGGTCGTCCGCACGAGAGCAGGTCTGTGCTCCCGCACAGGCCCGAAGCGATTGTCTGCTTCGAAGGTTAACGAACGGTGCCCAGCACGTGAATAGTACTTCTCCTGTTCCCGCCAGGGCGCGGAAACCCGCCGGACGGACGGTGAACGCACTCTACGCTGGAGTCATGACCCTGCCGCAGCTCGCGCTGTCTTCGCTCGCCATCGGGCTCGTGATCGGCGTCGGCCTGTCGCTCCTCGTGGTGTGGGCGTACCGAGCGCGGGCTCGAGTGCAGGAGGAGACGTCGCTGGCGATCCCCGCCGGCATCACCGACGTCCTGCACAGCATGGACGATGCGGCGGCGATCGTCGACGCCTCCGGTCTGGTGCTGGCCGCATCGCAGGCCGCGACGCGCTTCGGGATCGATGTCGGCTCGACTCTCGACAACCCGGAGCTCCGGCAGCTCGTCCGCGGCGTCAGAGAGGCCGGCGGCTCCGTCACCGAGTCGATGCGCATCACGCGCGGCGGGGTGAGCCTCGACCCCCGCCTGGTCTCGGCTCGGGCCAGCGTGATCGGCAGCCGCCTCGTCCTGCTGATCATCCGTGATGTCACGGAGCAGGAACGACTGGACCAGATGCGTCGCGACTTCGTGGCGAACACGAGCCACGAACTGAAGACGCCGGTCGGTGCGGTGAGCCTGCTCGCCGAGGCGATCGAGTCGGCGGCCGACGATCCCTCCCAGGTGCGCATCTTCGCCGCGCGCATCTCGGCGGAGGCGGGTCGTCTCGGTCAGCTCACCGGTCGCATCATGAGCCTGTCCCGGCTCCAGGCCGAGGACGGGCTGTCCACGGTGGGGCCGGTCGCGATCGACGAGGTGATCGCCTCCTCCATCGAGGCCCATGTCGTGCAGGCCGATTCCGCCGGCGTGGAACTCGCCAGGGGTGGAGACCGTGGTGTCTGGGTGCGCGGCGATGCGCAGATCCTGATCGAGGCGGTCGGCAACCTGATCGCCAACGCCATCGTCTACTCGCCGCGCGGCTCCCGAGTGGGCGTGGGCGTACGGGCGGAAGACGGTGTGGTCGAGATCGCGGTGTCGGATCAGGGCATCGGCATCGCGGAAGCAGATCGCGAGCGCATCTTCGAGCGGTTCTATCGGGCCGACGAAGCCCGATCGCGGCGCACGGGCGGCACGGGCCTCGGCCTGTCCATCGTCAAGCACGCCACCCAGCGTCACGGTGGCGAAGTGCGGCTGTGGTCCCGTCCCGGTCGCGGGTCCACGTTCACGATCCGGCTTCCTCGGATCGATGCCCCAGACAATCGCGACGCGGGCAAGAAGAACAAGAAGAAGCGCGCGCGCAAGGCGGCCAAGAACGCCGCGTCCGCCCGCGTGCGAAACGGAGAGAGAGCATGACCCGAATCCTTCTCGTCGAAGACGAGCCCGACCTCGCCGACCCGCTCGCCTACCTGCTCCGACGCGAGGGGTACGAGGTGGAGATCGCGGAGGACGGCCCCGGCGCACTCGCGGCCTTCCGGGAGCGCGGTGCCGACATCGTGCTGCTCGACCTGATGCTGCCGGGGATGCCGGGCACCGAGGTGTGTCGGCAGATCCGCTCGACCTCTGCTGTGCCGATCATCATGCTCACCGCCAAGGACTCCGAGGTCGACATCGTCGTCGGCCTCGAACTCGGAGCGGACGACTACATCACGAAGCCCTACTCGTCCCGGGAGCTGCTCGCCAGGATGCGGGCGGTGCTGCGCCGGGTGGTCCAGGCGGACGGTGAACTGGACGAGCGTGTGCTGGACGGTGGACGTGTGTCTCTCGACATCGACAGACACACCGTCTCCGTGGCAGGTGCGCAGATCAACATGCCGCTGAAGGAGTTCGAGCTGCTCGAGGTGCTGATGCGCAACTCGGGACGCGTCCTGACCAGGGGGCAGCTCATCGACCGCGTGTGGGGGAGCGACTACTTCGGCGACACCAAGACGCTGGACGTGCACATCAAGCGCATCCGCTCGCGCATCGAGGAGAACCCGAGCGAGCCCGTCATGCTCGTCACGGTGCGTGGTCTGGGGTACCGCTTCGAGGGCTGAGCGTCCGATCGGTGGCGCATGCTGCCGGTGAGACGCAGAAGAGGCCGGTACCCCGAGGGGTGCCGGCCTCTTCTCGCTGCGTGCGGCGTCAGTTCGAGGGCGCCGGGGCTGCCGTATCGGTCGGCAGCGGGGTCGGCGACGATGTGGGTGCCTTCTCGCTGGGGACCAGATCCGAGTAGTAGGGGAGGGTGCCGTCGAGCACCGGCACCTGGGTCTTGACTCCGGTGGAATCTCCCGACTGGAAGTGGATCTCGACGGTAGCGCCGGGCTTGGTGTCGAGGCCCACGATGCGCACCGGGTCGGCGTCAGAGCCGAGGCTCACGGTGTCGTTCGCCGGGACCGTGATGGCGAAGGGGTCGACACCCTCGACGGTGACGGTGAGCGTGGCCTTCTCGTCGGTCGGGTTCACGATCGCGGCGACGAAGTTGCCGACCGAACCGTCCTCCGTGGCGACCACGAGGGCGTTGCGCACGTCGATGGGCCCGTCTTCGTCGGAGACGTTCACTCCGTCGGAGGCGGCGTACTCGGTCTTGGTGGACTGCGGGGTGATGAACGTGCACCCGGTCGCACCGAGCAGAACGAGGGCGCTGAGGGCTGCAGACGCAACAAGGCGCGATTTCACGGGTCCTCCTGAGGTCCGGCGGGGATATCCGGAACCATTCTATGCGTAAGTCGTGAGGGCTCCTGCGGCCCTGGGGGCGCGAACCTTAGCGCATGTCCCCTGTGGTATCCTTGAGGTTGCCGAAAGGACACGTTTTTATGCTTTTTGAGGTTGGCGAGACCGTCGTCTATCCCCACCATGGCGCTGCGACCATCATCGAGGTCAAGGAGCGCATCATCAAGGGTGAGGCGAAGAAATACCTGAAGCTCAACGTCACCCAGGGAGATCTCATCATCGAGGTCCCCGCGGAGAATGTCGACCTGGTCGGCGTTCGCGACGTGATCGGCAAGGAGGGCCTCGATCATGTTTTCGAGGTGCTGCGAGCACCCTTCACAGAAGAGCCGACGAACTGGTCGCGCCGGTACAAGGCGAACCTCGAGAAGCTCGCCTCCGGCGATGTGATCAAGGTCAGCGAGGTCGTGCGCGACCTGTGGCGCCGTGACCAGGACCGCGGTCTGTCCGCGGGTGAGAAGCGGATGCTGGCGAAGGCTCGCCAGATCCTCATCTCGGAGCTGGCGCTCGCCGAGAAGACCGACGAGGACAAGGCGGGCGCACTGCTCGACGAGGTTCTCGCTTCCTGAGCTCTTCCACGACGAAAGGCGGGTGCTTCGGCACCCGCCTTTCGTCGTCTCGGCCGGTAACGTGAAGCCGTGACCATCCTTCCCGTTCCACGCACAGCGATCATCGTCGTGGCCGCAGGCTCC
>NZ_QOAY01000292.1:5941-6126 GCF_003314775.1 Microbacterium sp. H6
GCACCCGACTGGGGGCGAGCGCCCCGAAGGCCTTCGTCGGCGTCGACTCCCGTTCCGTGCTCCGCCATGCGCTCGACGGGGTGTTCGCCGCCGCGCCGGCCCAGGTCGTCGTGGTCGCCCCCGCAGGCTGGGAGGGCGACGCCGAGACCGAGCTGCGCGAAGCGGCGGGGGAGCGCGCCGATTTG
>NZ_QOAY01000035.1:0-8491 GCF_003314775.1 Microbacterium sp. H6
CGTCGGGTCGTCGAGGTCGACCGCCCAGCCGAGGGCGACGGATCCGCGTGGCGGCACCACCGCATCCCACCGCAGCACCAGGGCCTCCCCGTCCTGCGTCACCGCGGCTTCGGGAGCGGTGAGCGTGAACGACGCCTCGCCTGCACGGCAGATGGATCCGTCCCAGCTCCACGTCGCCTCGGTACCCAGCCCCGCCTTGACCTCCTGCATCGGCGCGAAGTCCGGGAGCACCCGCACTGTCACCGCTGTGGCGACCGGTGCGTCGAGGTGGGAGGTGATCGTGATCCGCTCCGAGAACGCACCGGCGGCGACCCGGCGATCGCGGTCCATCCGCACCTTCGGGTCGGCCGATTCGTCGTCGAGCCCGCGCAGCAGGTCGGTCAGCACCGTCTGCTGCGGCACCGCCGACACGCACCCGATGGACTCGAGCGCGGTGCCGTCGACGGTGATCTCGATGCTCCGGATGTGCCGGACGTCGCCGTGGTAGATCCCGTGGATCGGTGCGGTGCCCATGCGGCCGATGTCGTCGGACCAGGCCTGGGTCGGCGCCTCGAGCATGATCACGGCGTCGTCCAGCAGCGGCTGGAGGGGCGGGGTGGGGGTCATTCCTTGACGGCTCCTTCTGTGGAGTTCATGATGCGGCGCTGGAAGACGAAGAACATCACGGCGACGGGGATCGTCATGATGAGCGCGGCCGCCAGCTTGAGCGGATACTGGGTGCCCTGGCTGAGTCCACCGCTGGCGAGGGACGCGACGCCCTTGGTCAAGGTGGTCAGGGCAGGGTCGTTCGTCGACACGATGAAGTGGCTGAGCTCGTTCCAGGAACCCTGGAACGACAGGATCACGATCGTCACGAGCGCGGGCGTCGCCATCGGCAGCACCACCGACCAGAACAGTCGGAACGTGCCGGCGCCGTCGATGCGCGCCTGCTCCTCGACCGACTCGGGGATGGACTCGAAGAAGTTCTTCATGATGAACACCCCTGCCGCATCGACGAGCAGCGGCAGGATCATCCCGGCGTAGGAGTTGAAGATGCCGAGCTGGTTGATCACGAGGAACTTGGGGATGAGCAGCACCACGGTGGGAACCGACATCACCGCCACGAGTGCCGCGAAGACGACACCGCGTCCACGGAAGCGCAGTCGGGCGAGTGCGTACCCGGCGAGCGAGTTGAAGAACACCCGGCCCGCGGTGACGAAGATCGTCACGATCGCGCTGTTCACGAACCACGACGGGAAGTCGGAGTTGCGGAACAGGCGCTCGTACGCCGCGAACGTCCAGACGTCGGGGATCAGCGTGATCCCGCTGGACGCGGCATCCTCATCGGTCTTGAAGCTCGTCGCGACCTGGATCAGGAACGGGTAGATGTAGATGATCGCGAGGATGATCAACAGCGCGTAGAGGGCGATCTGCCAGGTCAGCTGCTTCGACGAGAGCCGTCTCATGACGATGCTCCCTTCGACGACTGGTACGCGCGGATGCGACGCTTCGACACCGGCCGGTCGCGCAGCACCCAGCGCTGCAGGAGCGTGAAGATCACGATGATGACGAACAGGATGAACGCGATCGCCGCACCCTGCCCCCACTCCTGGTTCTGGAACGCGGTCTGGTACGAGAGGTAGGCGGGGGTGAGCGTCGTCTTGCTCGGCGCACCCCGCGTGCCCGTGTAGATCTGGTCAAACACCTGCCAGCAGCCGATGAGGCCGAGGGTCAGCACGGTGAACAGGGTCGGGCGCAGCTGCGGGAGCGTGATGCGCCAGAAGCGCTGCCAGCCGTTCGCGCCGTCCATCATGGCCGCTTCATCGACGTCGGCGCCGAGGTTCTGCAGACCGGCGAGGAAGATGAGCATGAACGTGCCGGAGGTCGTGAAGATGGCCATCAGGATGTACGCGCTCATCGCGACGGACGGACCGGCGAGCCACTCCCACCACGACACTCCGAGTGTGCCGCCCTGGGTGAGCGCCGCGGGACCGGCATCGATGCCGACCGTGCCGAGTGCCAGATGCAGGATGCCGCGCGGATCGTTGAACCAGTTGGGCCCGTTGATGCCGAACCAGGAGAGCACGTCGTTGACGGCGCCGCTGGAGGTGAAGAGGAACATCCACAGCACCGTGATCGCGACGGTGCTGGTCACGGAGGGGAAGTAGTAGGCGGTGCGGAAGAAGCCGCGGCCGCGGAGCATGGCGCGGTTGACGAGGATCGCGAGGAACAGGGCGAGCGCGGTCTGCAGCGGGACCACGAGCAGCACGTACCAGGCGTTGTTGCGCAGTGCGGTGCCGAAGTCCTTGGTCGCGAGACCGCCGTCGGTGAGGACGGCCGAGAAGTTGTCGGCGCCGACGAACGAGACCGATCCGGAGAGGGGGCTGCCGCGGCCGCCCCAGTCGGAGACGCTCACCCACAGCGCCATGAGCACCGGGATGAGGAGGAAGACACCGAGGATCACGATCACCGGCGCCGTGAACAGCCATCCGGCTGCCGCCTCGCCGCGGCGGAGCCCGGAGGCCCCACCGCGGCGAGACGCTGCCTTGACCGCCATGGTTACTCGACGACCGCTTCGAGGTTCGACTGCACGGAGTCGAGGATCGTCTTCGGGTCGGCTGTCTTCAGCGACTCGAGCTGCGAGTTGAAGTCGGCGATCACGTCGGCGGTGCCGGCCTGGTTCGGGGGGAACTGGGCATAATCCGCACCGGCGAGGAACGGGGCGAGCTCGGGGTTCGCGGCGGTCCACTCGTCGGCGGCCGACTTGATCGACGGCATCGGGCCGAACGCCTTCGAGAACGCCAGCTGGCTGTCGGCGCTCGTCAGGTACTCGACCAGTTCGAGGGCGGCCTGCTGGTTCGGGCTGTCGGCAGCCATGCCCCAGCAGTTCGTGAACTGCAGCGTGCCCTTGCCGCCCGCGCCCTCGGGGAGCTCGGCGACCGTGTACTCGAGGCTGCTGTAGTCGTTCGACAGCGCTCCGGTGATCCAGTTGCCCTCGATGACCATCGCGGCGGACTGCTTGCCCAGGGCCTCGCCGCCCCAGCCGGCCCCGACGTCCTTGGCGTAGGCGAAGGTGCCGTCGACCAGGTGCGACTTCACGTAGTCGAGGGCCTCGACGTTGGCGGCGTCGTCGGCGATGACCGTGCCGTCGTCGACGAGACCGCCACCGGCCTGGGCCATGAAGACGCCGACGCGCTGGTACTCGGCGCCGAAGGCCAGGCCCACGTGATCGGCGGTCGTGAGCTTCTGCGCCACGGCGGAGAGGTCGTCCCAGGTCTTCGGGAGGTCGGCGTCGGTGAGGCCGGCGTCGGTCCACATCTGCGTGTTGATGATGAGTGAGAGCGTCGAGAAGTCCTTGGGCGCGCAGTAGAACGTGCCGTCGACCGTGAAGTTCTCGACGAGCGACGGGTAGAAGTCGTCCTTGTTGGAGAGCTGGTCGCCGTAGGCCTTGAGCGATCCGTTGGCGGCGTAGCCGGAGGCCTGGTCGGTGGAGAGGTAGAACAGGTCGGCGGGGTCGCCGGCGGCGAAGCCCTGCGACAGCTCCTGGTCGAGGTTGCTCGCGGTCTGCAGCTTCACCTTCGTACCGGACTCGGCCGACCACGCGTCGACAGCCGACTGCACGGCCGCGGTCTCGGCGTCGCCGGAGGAGCCGATCAGCACCGTGAGCGCGTCGTCGGAGGAGGTGAGCCCCTCGCCGTCGGCCTTGGTGTCGTCTCCGGCGAAACCGGAGCCGCAGCCGGTGAGCACGAGCGCGCTCGTGAGCAGCACCGCCCCGGTGCCGAGGACTGCGCGAGTGGTGTGCCGTGTCATGGTCTCTCTCCTTTGATGAGTCACTGCGGGTTCGATGAATCTCTGGCGACGGTCTCGGGAGGACCGTGCGGGATCGACGCAGAAATTTGAACGATCAAACTCTGCGTGGAATAGGCTAAGCGGGAGTCGCGGGAAGTGTCAACCCGGACACGGATGAGGAGGTGCGATGGCGAAGGCGCCGACCGTCGAAGACGTCGCCGAGCGCGCTGGCGTCTCGCGGCAGACCGTCTCGAACGTGCTCAACACCCCGGACATCGTCCGCCCGGCGACCAGGGAGCGCGTCCTCACGGCGATCCACGACCTCGGCTATCGCCGCCATGCGGCCGCCCGACGACTGCGGCTGCGACGCAGTTCGACCATCGGGATCCGTCTCGATCCGTATCTCGGCGGCATCTCGGGTGTCGTGCTCGACCGTTTCGTGCACGCCGTCACCGAGCGGGCGAGCGAGCGCGGCATGCGCATGCTCGTCTACGCCGCACGTACGCGGGAAGAGGAGATCCAGCGGCTGTCGGAGCTGTGGGAGGGGTCGGAGATCGACGCCGCGATCATCACCGGCACCTCGCGCGACGATCCGCGCGTGCGCAGCCTCGACCAGGACGGACTGCCCTTCATCTCGTTCGGCCGACCGTGGGGTGAAGACGATATCGCCGATCCGCGCCACCTCTGGGTCGACGTCGACGGCGCCGCGGGAACACGGGCGGCGACCGAGCACGCACTGACTCACGGTCGACGGGTGGCGTTCCTCGGATGGCCGACGGGCTCGGGGACCGGCGACGACCGTGAGCGCGGCTGGCGCGAGGCCATGACTGCGGCCGGAGCGCAGGGCGAACGGCTCACCGCGGAGGAGGGGGTTCCCCTCGGGCGTGCCTGTGTCGACGCGGCGCTCGCCGCGGGACACGTGCCCGACGCTCTCGTCTGCGCCAGCGACTCACTCGCGGTCGGTGCGCTGCTGGCTGTCGCCGCTGCCGGACTCTCGCTTCCCGTGATCGGCTTCGACAACACGCCGACGGCCGAGGCTCTGGGCTTCTCGAGCGTCGAGCAACGGCCCGAGGATGTGGCGACGGCCGTCCTCGAACTCCTCATGGGCCCGACGGGGGAGATCGTCGCCCCGCGCACCCTTCAGGCCGGCTCTGCGCACGCGCTGATCACGCCCGAGCTCGTCGTGCGCTGACGCGCTCCTCCGCTTCTATGCCGCGCGGCGCATACGCAGCGTGAACGCGATACCTGCCAGTGCGATGACGACGATCCCGTAGCCCACGCACACCGCCTCCAAGCCGACGACTCCGACCAGCGCACCCGCGATGACGGCTGGTACGCCGAAGGCCAGATACGCCAGCAGGTAGATCACGGCGAAGGTGTCGGCGCGCTGGGTCGCCGGGATCCGCGGGGCCAGCGAGGCGACGACTCCCGAGAACGCGGTGCCGAACCCCATACCGGTCACGGCGGCCGCGACGAGGTAGAACGGCAGTGAGCCGATGCCGAGGGCTATGAGCGACAGCAGGGTTCCGGTCGCCAGGGCCGCCGTGCCGAACAGCACCATCGACCGTGCAGCGAGCTTCCGGAGAGTGAACGCGGTCAGGGCTCCGACCCCGGCGAGCAGCACCACACCGAGCCCCTGCCAGACATGCGCCTCGCCGCCGAGCTCGCCTCGGACGATGTTGGCTCCGAGCGACAGGAACAGTCCACCCGTGGCCCACCCCGCGATGACCGCCGGAGCGCCCCGCCAGAAGTCGGCCCTGATCGCGGTCGGGATCGACAGCCGGAAGCTCAGTGACGCCCAGACGCCCGGCTTGCGCGGTGCGGTCTCCGGAACGAGGAAGAACAGTGCCGCGAGCACGATGTACGCCGTGCTCAGCGGCGCGAAGACATCGAGCAGGGCCTCACCGCTGACGTCGAGCATCACTCCGGAGGCGAGGGCCCCGAGCGCGAGACCGATCCCGGGGCTGAGTGCATTCCACAGCGCGGCGGTACCCGCGCGGCCGCCCGGCGCGAAGTCGAGCACCGTGGCCGAGAGGGCCGAGATGAGCAGCCCGCTCGCGATGCCCTGCAGGATGCGCGCGAGGAACAGCGTCGCCACGGCATCCGCATGCCAGAACAGGAACATGCTTCCGGCGAGCAGTAAGAACCCCGCGATCACGACGGGTCGGCGTCCGACATGGTCCGACAGGGAACCGGCGGTGAGGAGCGTGAGCAGCAGCGCCACCGCGTAGACCGCGAACACGGCACTGATCACGACGGGGGCGAAACCGATCTGCTGCGCCAGCACCGGATAGAACGGCGACGGCGTGCTCGCACCGACCATCATCAGGATCTGCGCGATGATCGCCAGCACGAACCCGAAGCGGGCGCGCGTCTGCGGGGTGGTCGTCGGCAGGGTGGTCGTCGATAGGGGGACGGCGACGATCGGCTCAGTGGTGGTCATGGCGTCTCCTCGTTCGGTTCGAGAATCATCGAACTATCGGAGCGTACGCGCGTTTCGCCAATTGTTCAACTATTATCGAACCATGCCTGGCGACCTTCCTCACCCGGAGCGCTCCGAGATCCAGCTCACCGACGTGCTCTTCGCGCTCAGCGACCCCGAGCGTCTCGCCATCACGCGACAGCTCGCGGACGGCCCTCTCGACATGGCCGCCTGTCATGCCACCGACCCCAACCTCCCGAAGTCGACCAAGTCGCACTTCATGAAGGTGCTGCGCGAAGCGGGTGTCATCCGCAACGAGCCGAACGGGCGCCGGCGGATGCTCACGCTGCGGCGTGACGACCTCGACGCCCTGTTCCCTGGGCTGCTGGACTCGGTGCTGCGCGGCTGACTCTGCCTCGGACCGGAAGACTCTTGCCGGCTCGAGAGAGTGAGTGTACAGTCACTCATATGTCCACGACCCGCAGCTCGATCCTCTCCACGGCAGACGCCCGCAAGCCCGTCGTCGCCGCGGCGGCACTGGCGGCCTTCGCTCGAGGCGGGTATCACGGCACGACCGTCGCCGATGTCGCACGCGAGGCCAAGATCTCGCCGGCCTACGTCTTCAAGCTCTACTCGGGTAAGGAGGCGCTGTTCGTCGTCGCCCTGGAAGCCTGCTTCGATGCGATCCTCGTCGCCCTCGAAGAAGGCGCGGATGCCGCAGACGACACCTCGCCCGAGGGTCTGCTCGACGCGATGGGGGATGCCTACGCGCACCTGATCTCCGACCGGAAGCTGCTCATGCTGCAGGTGCATGCGCAGTCGGTGGCGGAGATCCCGGCCATCGGCGAGGCGCTTCGCGCAGGGCTGGAGCGCATCACCGTCTTCGCCCGACAGCGCTCTCGCGCCGAGGATGGCGCCGTGCAGCGGTTCATCGCCTACGGGCAGCTCTGCCACCTGATCGTCACCACGCAGCTCGACGGGCGCCCGGGGGATTGGGTCGCCCTGCTGACCAAGGGGATCACCCACCCCGACTGACGTCGGTCCCTAGAGAGGGCGCTTTCGCTTGCCGTCAAGAGTGAGTGAGCGGTCACTCATCTGTGCCGCCGAACCGAATCGACCACCCACAAGAACAGGAGCATCCCATGACCTCTCCCACCGCCACCGCGACACGAGCCACCGCCGCGCCGCGCAGCTCCAGGCGTTGGCTCGCACTCAGCGTGCTCGCCCTCGCGCAGTTCCTCGTCGTGCTCGACGCCTCGATCGTGAACATCGCCCTCCCCGTGCTCGGTGCCCAGCTCCGCATGAGCACGGCCGCCCTCGCCTGGGTGATCACCGCCTATGTGCTGGCCTTCGGCGGACTCCTCCTCCTCGGCGGACGTCTCGCCGACCGTTACGGAAACCGCCGCGTGTTCCTGATCGGCACGGGCGGCTTCGTCGCGGCCTCCGCGCTCGCCGGCCTCTCCATGTCGAGCGAGATGCTCCTCGGCGCGAGGACTCTCCAGGGTGCTTCGGCCGCGCTCCTCGCCCCCGCGGCGCTCGCACTGCTCACCCATCTCTTCCCTGACGACAAGGAGCGCACGAAGGCCCTCGGCGTATGGGGAGCCGTCGCCGGGATCGGGTCGGCGGCCGGAGTCCTGCTCGGCGGTGTGCTCACGGCCACCCTCGGCTGGCAGTCGGTGTTCTTCGTCAACGTCCCTGTGGGCGCGCTCGTGCTGATCGCGATCCCGTTGCTCATCACCCGCGACGGCGCCCGCACGCCTGGGCGTCTGGATGCGGCCGGTGCCGTCACCGTCACGTCGGCTCTGGTAGCTCTGGTCGGCGCCCTCAGTGCTGTCGAGCAGCTCGGATTCGTGCACCCGCTGCCGATGATCCTGTTCGCAGCGGCGCTCGCGCTGGGTGTCGCGTTCGTCCTGATCGAGCGGCGCGCTGCAGAACCTCTGGTGCCGCTGGCGGTCTTCCGCAACCGCAACCTGGCGCTCGGGAACAGCGTGATGCTGCTCGGCGGGGCGGCGATGGTGGCGCTCTTCTTCGCTCTCTCCGTCTACATGCAGGCCGTGCTCCACTACGACGCGCTCGCCGCCGGCCTGTCGCAGCTGCCGCTCGCGGGTGTGCTCGTGCTCGTCGCGGGAGGTGCACCCGCCCTCATCGCGCGCGTCGGCACCCGCCCGGTCCTGATCGGCTCTCTGCTCGTCCTGGCCGGAGGGCTCGCCTGGCTCGCAGCCGCGCCGTCCGATGCCACGTTCCTCGCGCAGCTGCTCGGGCCGACGATCCTGGTCGGAGTCGGTCTCGGCGGGGCTGTCG
>NZ_QOAY01000035.1:8564-13156 GCF_003314775.1 Microbacterium sp. H6
TCGCCGGGGGTCTGATCAACACGAGTCAGCAGATCGGTGGCGCGGTCGGACTCGCCGTTCTCGGGACCGTCGCCGGTCTGCGCACCGCGGCGCTGTCCGCGGAGGGAGCCTCCGAGGCGACTGCCCTCACCGGTGGATTCTCCTGGCTCTTCCTCGGCGCGGCGGCGCTCGCCGTCATCGGAGCGGGGATCGTCGTGGTCTGGCCGCGCGACTGAGCTCGGCGGGCGGGAGGCCCCTGGGGTGCGTCCTCGCACCTCAGGGGTTCGTCAATTCCGCCGGAGAGCGAATAGACACGCAAAAGTCGATAAGAGTGACCAGAATGTCATATGTATGTGGTTCTCACGTACGCACTCTGCTCTCTGATTTGGATCGTATGCGGTGCCGGGCGGATACTTCTGGCACCCGCGCCGCGTGACCCGGCCCGGCAATCGACATGCACACATCCGCCTCTCTCGCACCAGGGACGACCATCGCCATCGTCGGCGCCGGCCGTCTCGGAGGCGTACTCGCGCGGGCTCTGCGGGCAGCGGATCTCGACGTCGTGGGACCCCTCGGACGGGACGAGCGGATTCCGGACGTGGATGTCGTCCTCCTCAGCGTTCCGGATGCGGCCATCGGCGAGGCTGCGGCCATTGCCCGGCCCCATGCGCGCTTCCTCGGACATGTATCCGGCGCGACCGCGCTCACCGATGTGGATTTCAGCCTCCATCCGCTGCAGACCTTCACCGGCGACGAGCCCGCCGAGGTGTTCCGCGGCATCGGTGCCGCGATCGCCGGTCATACGCCCGCAGCTCGTGAGGTCGCGGAGCAGCTCGCCCTCGCTCTCGGTGCACGCCCGTTCGAGGTCGACGACGCACACCGTGCGAGCTATCACGCGGCCGCGTCGTCCGCCTCGAACTTCGTCCTCACCGTGCTCGACGCGGCGGAGGACCTGGCTTCGAATGCGGGGATTCCTCGCGACGTCGCCCGGTCGCTCCTGGCTCCGCTCGTACGTCAGACGGTCGAGAACTGGGCGAAGGACGGCGCTGCCGCTGTGCTGACCGGGCCCATCGCGCGCGGCGACGAGGAGACGGTCGCACGCCAGCGTGCTGTCGCCGAAGGGCTGGAGCTCGACGACCTGTTCGACGCGCTCGCCGCAGCCACGCGCGAGGTCGCTGCCCGACCCACCGCCACCGCATCCGCCACCGCACTCGAGGAGCCCCCGGCATGAGAATCCTCCGCACGATCCGCGAGGTCCGCGCCGCGATCCGAGAAGCCAGAGCCGCGGGTGGGACCATCGGCCTCGTGCCCACCATGGGTGCTTTCCACGATGGCCATCTCTCCCTCATGCGTACCGCGCGCGAGGCGTCCGACCTCGTCGTCGTGTCGCTGTTCGTCAACCCGACCCAGTTCGGCGCCAACGAAGACCTCAGCGCGTATCCGCGCGACGAGGCCCGCGACGCCGGACTCGCGGAGGCCGCGGGCGTCGACATCCTCTTCGCTCCCACCGCGTCCGAGATCTACCCCGACGGGTTCGCGACGAACATCCACGTCGCCGGTCTCACCGACGTGCTCGATGGCGCGAGTCGTGGAGTGCACCACTTCGACGGCGTGGCCACGGTCGTCACCAAGCTGTTCGGGATCGTCCGACCGGACGCCGCGTACTTCGGGCAGAAGGATGCGCAGCAGGTGCTCGTCGTCCGCCGCGTCGTGCGGGACCTCGACCTCGACGTGCGGATCGTCGCCTGTCCGATCGTGCGGGAAGCGGACGGCCTCGCCATGAGCTCCAGGAACGTCTACCTCGACGCGGAGGCCCGCGTGCAGGCCTCCGCTCTGAACCGGGCGCTCGATGCCGGGGCTGCGGTGTTCGAGACGGGTGATCCGAACGCGGGGAGCATCCTCTCCACGGCGAGACGAGTGCTCGCCGATGCCGGGATCGACCCCGAGTACCTCGAGCTCCGAGATGCCGAGACGCTGCGCCCCCTCGCCCGCGTCGATCGTGACGCCCTGCTCGCGGTCGCCGCACACATCGGGGCGGCCCGCCTGATCGACAACCACGTCCTGCACGTCGCCGATGCCGCGGCGACAACCGATACGGAGGTCAGCGCATGAGCGCTCATGCCGCTCCCCGCACCCAGGTCACCCTCGCCGCCCTCGGGGCGAAGAAGGCGGCCGGTGAGCCCATCGTCATGGTCACCGCGTACGACCACCCGGGCGCACAGATCGTCGAGGCCGCCGGCGTCGACGTGGTGCTCGTCGGCGACTCGGCCGCGATGACCGTCCTGGGCTACGACAGCACGGTGCCGGTCACGCTCGACGAGATGCTGATGCTGACCAAGGCGGTGCGGCGGGGGCTCACAGTGCCTCTCCTCGTCGGCGACCTGCCCTTCGGCTCGTACGAGGCCTCCGACGAGCTCGCCATCGCCACCGCGCAGCGCTTCATCAAGGAAGCCGGCTGCGACCTCGTGAAGATCGAGCGCGGCGGGACGACGGTCCAGCGCGCCAGGGCGCTCGTGCAGGCGGGCATCCCGGTCGTCGGGCACGTCGGGCTCACGCCGCAGACCGCCACCGCGCTCGGGGGCTACCGTGCGCAGGGGCGCTCCGCCGAGGCCGCACTGGCCGTGATCGAGGATGCGCTCGCGTTGCAGGATGCCGGGTGCTCGATGATCGTCGTCGAGGCGGTGCCGTCCGAGGTGACGGCTGCGCTCATGCCGCTGCTGGACGTCCCCGTGATCGGTATCGGAGCGGGTGGCGCGGCCGACGGACAGGTGCTCGTCTTCCACGATCTGCTCGGACTCTTCGACGGGTCGGCCGCCAGGTTCGTCAAGCGGTATGCCGAGCTGCGGACGGACGCCATCGCGGGGGTCGGGGCGTACGCATCGGAGGTGCGCAGCGGCGCTTACCCCGCGCCCGAGCACGGATACGCGATGGCGCAGGGGGAGGCCGCACGTCTCGAGGAGCTGCTCGCGCGCCGGTAGTTCGCGCCCCGCCGACGGCTCGTGTTCGCAACTCTTCTGCACCGAAGACGGCTTCATCGAGTTCTCGACAATCGGTGGCTTCGAGTCCTGGGGTGATGCCGGGGACGACCTAGCGTTGCGCGGATGGAACTCTCCGAGCACGTCCACGTCACGTGGGCACTTCATGTCGAGATGTCGGTCTCAGGATGCCCCGAGCTCACCCGCGTCATCGGTGTGCCACGGGATGCCCCCTCGTACTGGCTGATCGAGGCCTATCGGCTGAGTCTCGGGCTCGATCCGGAAGCGCCCGAGCTCGAAGCGGACGCGGGTCGGTCGCTGCACATCGACCTGTGTCCCTGGCGGGCCCCGACGCAGCAGGTGTCGGTCCCCGGTGTCGCCGATGTGGTCGACGTGGTGATCAGTGGGCCGTACGCGACACGGATGGGCGACCCGCGGGTCACCGTCGTCGACGCGGAGTCCGTCCCGGTGCTCCCGTCGCCGGTGGGAAGCTGGCAGACACAGCGACCTGCATTCCGCGCAGAGCATGTGGGGTTCGAGCTCGCCCAGCGGTTCGGCCTGGTGCAGCCGCGCCTCGACCCTGCGGCTTGCGGGGTCGGCGGCGATGCTCTCCGTCCGTTCTCACCGCTGGCGGCATTGTGCCAAGGGCTCTCCCCGGTGCGTCGTCTCGCCCTCCTCGCGCACCTCGACGACGCGGAGCTCAACGACCCGGTGCCCTTCGAGGAGACCCCGGCGGGCTCGGAGTTCGCGGAGTCGGCGACGGCCGGCATCCGGATGCTCGTCGCGCGGATCGGCCCCGAGGGTGTCGATCAGGATCCGACCGATGGGTGGCTGCCCCGCGCGATCGTCTCCGATGCCGTCGACGCCCTCGACTGGCCGGACACGGCGGTGCCGGGCCTTCCCGACCCTGCCGATGCTCTCGCGTCGCTCGCACGTCGGACCAAAGCGATGCGCAGGCTGCGCGGGCATGTCGTGGTCACGAACCTCGGACGCGGGCTGGCGGACGGTGAGGTGCGGGCATTCCTACGGATCATCGACGGCGTACGGGCGCTGGGGAGAGAGAGGCTGTTCCCCAGCGCCTGGCCGCGTGCCGTGACCCTCGCCCTCCTGGCCGTCGCCGATGGCTCCGCCTCGACCTTCGACGAGCTGGCAGGCGTCGTCGCGCGCGGTGAGGCTGCGGTGGAGGAAGGGCCGGGCGATGGAAGGTTCTCCGAGTGGTCGCCTCGGTCAGGCGACGTGTCAGCAGTGCAGCGAGTGGTCGAGAGTCTCTGTGCGCTCTCGTCGCCGAGCGCGTTCGGCTCGATCACCCCCGCGATGCGCGCCGTCGCGCGGGCGGCGCTCCAGTGACACGGCGGGCGTGTGTCGACGGCAGTGGGCGCGTGCGGATGCGCGGCGTCAGCCGGTCCGTGTCAGCTCTTGCGAGTCAGCTCTTCCTCGTGAGGGCGCGCACGCGGCGGACAGCACGTCCGGCGAGGTCCTTCAGCCGGCCGCCGGGCCACTCGCGGTGCAGTTCGACCGTGCCCTGGTCGGTCGCCACGAGGGTGCAGGAGCGGCCCGCGAGGAGCGGCGACCGTCCGGCGCGGGCAAGCACGGCAGGGGAGGCTTCGAGCGGGGTCTCGAAAGTCCACCCCGCATGTC
>NZ_QOAY01000035.1:13201-16169 GCF_003314775.1 Microbacterium sp. H6
CCTTCACGGTCAGCGCGCCTCCGCGGGAGTCGTCGTCGGGACCGAACACCTTGACGGGGTCGATCGCCACGCGGGCGGAGTCGAGCTTGCGGGGAAGTCGACCTCCGAGACGGCGCTCGGCACCGGTGTCGCGGTCGCGGAGGAAGAGGTCAACCCGGTCGTTGCGCAGCTCGCGGTTGGCGACCACGAGGTTCTCCGGGAGTCCCTCGGTCGTCGAGGCCGGGAGCGAGATGAGTCGCGTCACCTTCTTGGGGCGTGCGGATCCGGACTCGGCGTCCGTCGACTGTTCGACCGTGGATTCCAAGACGAACGCGTCCTGGCCGCTCCTCGTGAGGGTCACGCGGATCGTGAAGTGCAGACCGCCACCGCGAGACCAGTGCACCTCGGTCACGACGGCGCGACAGGTGATCTCGGATTCGAAACGCGCGAGCTCCAACAGGTCGTCACGTCGCCCGGCGCGCAGCAGAGCGGCGCGGATCCGATGCGGGAATCCCAGGCCGGCATCGACGCCGGGTCCGAAATGCTCCTGCGTCAGGGGCGTGACCACATCGAGCAGGCGTTCACGATAGTCGTCGGGGTACCTGGCCATCTGTCGGCCCGAGAGCCGCTTGAGGATCTTGCCTCGGAACCAGTGCCGCAGAAGACGATCGCGCAGCTTTCCCGGCTCGGTGTGAGCTTCGACGAGATCGAGCACCGTTTCGAGGTGCGGGAAGTACGACTCGGGGTCGATGCGCGAAGAGCTTGCGCTGCCCGGCTCCTTCACCCAGGCGTAGCACGGCTCGCTCGCCAGGACCGAGATCCTCGACGCCGCGAAGTACGCCTGCATCACGAAGAGATGGTCTTCCAGCCGCACCTTGCCCTCGGGGAAGCGGATGCCGTTGGCCCGAAGGAAAGAGGTGCGGAACATCTTGTGCGGTGTCAGCATCTCGAGCAGCGGGTCGGTTCCGAGGACCGCATCCGGGATGTCGTGGCTGAAGATCCGACTCGGAAGGCGGCGGCCGATGCCCACCTCCTTGCCGATGATCACATCGGAGGAGTGCAGGTCGGCGTAGTCGCACAGCTTCTCGAGTGCACGGTCGAACAGATAGTCGTCCTGATCGACGAACTGCACGTACGTCCCGCGAGCCGCATCGACGCCGTGGTTGCGCGGCATGCCGGGCCACCCGGAGTGCGCCAGCGACAGCACGCGTACGTGGGGGCGGTCGCGGGCGATGTCGGCCAGCCGAGCAGAGGTGGGCTCGCCGGATCCGTCGTCGCACAGAAGCACTTCGAACGACGCAGTGCCAAGACTCTGGCGATCGAGTGACGCGATGAGATCGTCGAACGAGGGGCCAGGTCGCCACACCGGTACGATCACGCTCACACGGATGGTGCTCGCGTCGCTGCTGCTCTTCTCCGGTCGATCACTCTGTGACAAACGTCTCACTCCCCCACGTCGACAACTCCCAGAGCTAACCACTTCTTCCTGTGTGCGTCACCGGGCTTGCGCGACGGCCGGGCGTGTGGTGCGCAACAGGTGGAAGTCATCCACGGGTCGAACGATCGAAGACTCCCACCCCGCGCCCAGGGTTAACGATATATCGTTGAGTATCGTTCACACCTACAGCGGGAGGTCATCATGAGCAACGCATTCCCCTCCAACCCGTTCGGCGGCAACGGCGGTTCCGGCAGCAGCGGCGGATCCGGCGGGTTCTTCGGCGGACCCGGCTTCGGCGCCGGCTCCGGTGGACCGGCATCCGCGATCTTCGAGGCGATGGACCAGCTCCGGAAGTCCTTCGAGTCCCGCCCCTCCGGCGGTTCGCGCATGGCCCGCGGTGACGTCCGTACGGCCGTGCTCTCCCTGCTGGCCGAGAAGCCGATGCACGGCTACCAGATCATCAACGAGATCGCCGAGCGCAGCGGCGGCACGTGGAAGCCGAGCGCCGGTTCCGTGTACCCGACCCTGCAGCTGCTCGCCGACGAAGGGCTGATCGAGGCGGAGGAGCAGAACGGCCGTAAGACCTACTCGCTCACCGAAGCCGGCCGCGCGGTCGCCGACGAGAGCTCGGAGACCCCAGCCCCCTGGGTCTCGTCGAACGGCAAGGACGGTCAGCGCGACAACGCCCGCTTCCACGCTCTGCCGAAGGCGGGCGTCGACCTCGCTGCCGCGGCTGCCCAGGTGGGTCGCAGCGGGTCCGCTGAGCAGGTGCACCAGACGATCGAGGTCCTCGACGAGGCCCGCCGTAGGCTGTACACGATCCTCGCGCAGGACTGACCGCGCAGTGCGGCATCGAGTGGGGGTCTGCGAAGGGACCACGCGATGACGGATGCTGCGGCACACGGCGTGCACCGCGCCAGGTACCGTCGCATCCTGTCGTTCGCCGGTCGCGAGTTCTTCAAGATCTGGTGGTTCGAACTCGTCCTGCCCCGCTTCGGCATGAGCCGAATCGCGGAGCGGACACGCGGGCAGCGGATGCAGACGTTCGCTCGTCGGTTCCATGTGCTCGCCGTGGAACTCGGCGGACTCATGATCAAGGTGGGACAGTTCATGTCGTCGCGCCTCGACGTGCTGCCGCCGGAGATCACGAAGGAGCTCGAGGGGCTGCAGGACGAGGTTCCGCCCGTGCCCACGCCGGCGATTCGTGCGCTCGCCGAAGCCGAGCTCGGGATCCCGCTCGAACGTGCCTATGCCTGGTTCGATGAGAACCCCGTCGCGGCGGCTTCCCTCGGGCAGGTGCATCGCGCCCGACTGTCGGCGCTCGATGCGGCGGACACCGGGCTCGGCGAGGTCGTCGTGAAGATCCAGCGACCCGGCATCGACGAGATCGTGGCGGTCGACCTCGCGGCGCTCCGCCGGGTCGCGCGCTGGCTGACGCGCGTGCGCATCGTCGCCGACCGGGTGGATGCGCCCGCGCTCGTGGAGGAGTTCGCCGCGACCAGCCTCGAGGAGATCGACTACCTGCATGAGGCCGCGAGCGCGGAACGCTTC
>NZ_QOAY01000035.1:16210-17123 GCF_003314775.1 Microbacterium sp. H6
GAGAACTTCGCCGACGATCCCCGCGTCGACACCCCGGAGATCGTCTGGGAGCGCTCGACCCGTCGGGTGCTGACTCTCTCGGACGTCACGGCCATCAAGATCAACGACATCGGGGCCCTCCGCGCCGCCGGAATCGATCCGTCCGAGGTCGCCGCGGTGTTCGCCGAGGTCATGTTCGATCAGGTGTTCACGCACAGTTTCGTGCACGCCGACCCCCACCCCGGCAACATCTTCGTCACGCCTTCGCCGGTGGTCGAGGGCGGCACGGGGCGCGGTTTCCGCCTCACGTTCATCGACTTCGGCATGATGGCCGAGATCCCCGCGAGCCTCCGCGACGGATTGCGCACGCTCCTGATCGCGGTGGCCGGCCGAGACAGTCGTGGCCTCGTCGCCGCCGCGCAGGAGATCGGCGTGCTGCTGCCTTCCGCCGACACGGCCGAGCTCGAGCGCGCGCTCACCACGTTGTTCGCCCGTTTCGGCGGCATGGGGTTCGCTGAGTTGAGCAAGGTCGATCCGCGCGAGTTCCGTGACTTCGCCGAGGAGTTCGGCGACATGGTGCGCTCGCTCCCGCTCCAGCTGCCCGAGAACATGCTGCTGCTCATCCGTGCCGTCTCACTGACCTCCGGCATGTGCAGCGGTCTCGATCCCGCGTTCAACGTGTGGGATGCGGCAGAGCCCTACGCCGGCCGTCTGCTTCGCGACGAGAGCGGCAACATCGTGCAGGCCTTCGCGAACCAGGCGATGGGCACGATGTCCACGACCTGGGCGTTGCCCGGCCGCATCGACAAGATCATCACGCGCCTCGACGACGGCAACGTCACCTTCGACACCTCACGACTCGAACGTCGCCTGGACCGGCTCGAGGGTATCGCGCGCCGCATCGGCTCCGGCGTCCTGTTCGCGGCGTTCCTGG
>NZ_QOAY01000035.1:17161-19983 GCF_003314775.1 Microbacterium sp. H6
CGGTGCGCTGCTCGTGCCGTCGGTGCCGCCCCTGGGAATCACCCTGGTCTGCGTCTCCGCCCTCCCGCTGCTGCACTCGCTGTTCGGGGGGCGCCGCTCGCGCTAACTGCGACGCGCCCGAAAACCCAGAGCGGGCAGCGTCCGCCCGGCGCGTCGCTGCCCGACGCGCCGCGGTTCGCGCGGACCCTCTGGGTTTCGGCCCCGACACGGTCGGACACCTCGCATGACAAAATGGACTCTCATGGACACTCCTGACGAGAAGCCCGACGAACGCTCCGCAGGATCGAACCCTCCGCGTCCGCGCACGGACACAGTCGGAACCGGTGCCAACCGCCTCCCGGCCAAGGCTTCGGAGACTGCCCGCAAGATCGTCCGCGACATCACGACCGTCCCGCCGCGCAGCGTGCACCCGGCGCTCGTTCCCGGTGTCTCGGTCGAGGAGACGGGGCGCACCTACCGCACCGACCCGCTCGTCTTCGGTGTCGCCGCCGCGTTCGCCCTCGGCTTCATCGCCTGGGGTGTGTTCGCGGGCGACAACCTCGCCGGCACCACGAGCACGGTCCTCGCCTGGGTGGTGGAGTACTTCGGCTTCTTCTTCACGACGATCGCCACGATCATCCTCGTGTTCATGCTGTTCGTCGGCTTCAGCAAGTACGGGCGCATCCCGCTCGGCCGTGACGACGAGGAGCCCGAGTTCTCGATGTTCTCGTGGATCTCCATGCTCTTCGCGGCCGGCATGGGCATCGGCCTGGTGTTCTGGGGTGCCGCTGAGCCGCTGACGTTCTTCGAGAACCCGCCGCCCGGCACCGTCGAGGCGAACACCCTCGAGGCCATGCACACCGCGCAGACCCAGGTGCTCTATCACTGGGGTCCGCAGGCCTGGGCGTTCTACGCGCTCGTCGGTGGAGCCATCGCGTACGGCGCCTACCGCCGCGGCCGCACGCCGCTGATCTCCTCGATCTTCGCTCCGCTGCTCGGCGAGAACCGCACCACGGGTCCGGTAGGCCGCACGATCGACATCTTCTCCATCATCGTGACGTTGTTCGGCACGGCAGCCTCCCTCGGACTCGGAGCGCTGCAGATCGGTCACGGTGTCGAGCTCGTCAGCGGCATCGGCCCACTCGGCAACGGCATCCTCATCGCGGTGATCGCGGTGCTCACGGCCTGCTTCATCGCCTCCGCGGTGTCCGGAGTCTCGAAGGGCATCCGCGCACTGTCGAACATCAACGCCGTGGTCGCGATCCTGCTCGCCTTCTTCGTGTTCTTCGTCGGTCCGACGCTGCTGATCCTGAACGTGATCCCGTCGGTCGCCGTGCAGTTCATCGGCGATCTGCCGACCATGATCGGCCGCTCCGCGTCGCAGGGTGAGACCGCGCAGGCCTTCCTGTCGAGCTGGACGATCTTCTACTGGGCATGGTGGATCTCCTGGTCGCCGTTCGTCGGCATGTTCATCGCGAAGATCTCCCGCGGGCGCACGCTCCGTCAGTTCGTGTCGGTCGTCATCGTGGTGCCTTCCGCCATCTCGCTCGTGTGGTTCGCGATCTTCGGCACGACGGCGATCCAGCAGCAGATGAACGGCGCAGGCCTCACCGTCGACCCGCCGGAGGAGGTGCTGTTCGGGGTGCTGGAGAACCTGCCGTTCCCGCTCATCACCAGCATCGTGCTCATCCTCCTCATCGCGATCTTCTTCATCACCGGGGCTGATTCCGCCTCACTCGTCATGGGCACGCTGTCCCAGCAGGGCCGCCCGGAGCCATCGCGGTGGGTCGCGGTGGTGTGGGGAGTGCTGGTCGGCGTGATCGCCGCGGTGCTGCTCGTGAGCGGATCGGAGGGCAGCGGGCTGCAGTCGCTGCAGAACGCGACGATCATCGCGGCGCTGCCGTTCGCGATCATCATGACGTTCATGATGATCGCGTTCATGAAGGACCTGCGGCGGGATCCGCTGATCCTGCGCGACCGGTATGCCCGCGCCGCCGTCCGCCACAGCGTCATGGCCGGGCTCGAGGAGTACGGCGACGACTTCGCCCTCGTGCCTGTCGAGTACGACCACTCGGAGGACGACCTCGCTTGGATCGACGAGGACACCGTCGACGACACGTTGGCCGAGGTGTATGAGGCCGCGACCGAGGCGATCGACATCATCCCTCCCGCGGAAGTGGAGGCCGTTGTCGATGCCGCGTTGGAAGACGGCCCGAACGACCCGGACCCCGCCCCGCAGCCGCGCGCGGATTGAGGGTACCCCGGCCTCGTCTGGGGGCGTCGGGTCAGGCGTTCACGCGGGATCAGGCGACTTCGCGGTGAAGTCGCCTGTCCCGGCGGGTTCGCCTGGGACGGTGGGTTCGCCTGGGACGGCGGGGTCGCTGGTCTCCGCGGGGTGGGGCGGCGCCGATGGAGAGGTCTCGAGGTCCTCGGCGGCGGCCGTGATGCGTGCTGCCATGCCCGCGAAGATCGCGCCGTGGAAGGGCAGCACGGCGAGCCAGTAGAGGCGTCCGGTGAGACCGCGCGGGAAGAAGATCGCGCGCTGCTCGTAGCGGGCGCCCTTCGCATCGGGCACGGCACGCAACTCGAGCCATGCCTCTCCCGGCACCTTCATCTCGGCGCGGAGGCGCAGCAGCGATCCGGCATCCGTGGTCTCCACCGCTTCGACGCGCCAGAAGTCGATCGCGTCGCCCACGCGTGCGGCAGTACGGCTGCGGCGCCCGCGGCTGAGGCCTACGCCGCCCACGATGCGGTCCATCCAACCGCGCACCGCCCACAGTAGGGGCGAGGAGTACCAGCCGTTCTCTCCGCCGATGCCGAGGATCACGCGCCACAGCTCTGTG
>NZ_QOAY01000035.1:20005-21492 GCF_003314775.1 Microbacterium sp. H6
GACGCGGTCGTCGTGACCGAACGGGAGTCGGTGAACACGGTGCGTCCCGCCCAGTCGGGATCGCTCGGCAGCGGGTCGCTCGGAGCGCCCGAGACCTCGGAGTCCTGCCAACTGGTCTCGATGGTGTCGCCTCGCACGCGGCCGAGCGCCAGGTCGACCGCGCGCCGATACGGGGTCAGACCGCCTTCGGGCTGGGGGATCAGCTCGTCGATGGCGTGATCCTTCATGATGCACTCGTTCTGCAGTGACGCCACGAGCGGGCGGGCGATCGACCGCGGGACCGGCGTCACGAGATTCACCCAGTGCGAAGCGAGGCCCGGAGTCAGCACGGGGAGGGCGGCGATGGCCCGCTGGCGCAGTCCCGCCTCCACCGCGTAGCCGTTCATCATCTGGCCGTAGCGCAGCACGTCGGGGCCGCCGATATCGACAGCGCGGTTCACGTCGGAATCCACCTGCGCTGCCCCGAGGAGGTAGTGCAGCACGTCGCGCACGGCGATGGGCTGGATCCGGTTGCGCACCCACTTCGGCGCCGGCATGTACGGCAGCACGTCGGTGAGGTGGCGGATCATCTCGAACGACGCCGATCCCGATCCGATCACGACGCCCGCCTGCAGCACGAGTGTCGGCACTCCCGAGTCCAGGAAGATCTCGCCGACCCGCACACGCGAGCGCAGATGCGGGGAGAGCTGTGCATCATCCGGATGCAGACCGCCGAGGTAGACGATCCGCCGCACACCCGCTCGCGCAGCCGCCTCTGCCACCGTCTGCGCCGCGCGCTCGTCGCTCTCCTCGAAGCCCTTGCCGGCCGACATCGAGTGGATCAGGTAGTAGACGACGTCGACGTCGTCCATGGCCGCGGCGACGGCATCCGCATCATCCGCCGACCCCTCGACGATCTCGCAGTCGGCGCCCCACGGGAACGACGCCGCCCGCGCCGCGTCCCGTGCCAGCACACGCACGCGGTATCCGGCGTTCAGCAGCCGCGGAGTCAGTCGACCGCCGATGTAGCCGGTCGCCCCGAGCACCAGAGCACGCGGGGGAGTCCCGTCGTCGCGGGGGATGGCGCGCAGAGCCTCTTCACGACCGGTGGGCTGGGTGAGTTCGGACATGGCACGAGCGTAGGCCCGAGGATGCGCGCGCGGAAACGGGGTTGCGGCCTGCGTCGGGGATGAGTAGAGCTGCGACGCAGGGAGCACTGTCGGGGGCACATGCGTGATCGTGTCGGTCGCGGCCTGCTGTGCACCGTACGATCGTAGGCATGGCCTCCATCGAATCGATTCGACGACCTGTGCCCGACCAGGCATCCCGCCGCGCGCGCATCGCCGTCTCCGCGCTCTTCCTGACCAATGGGGCGCTGTTCGCGAACATCCTCCCGCGGTACCCGGAGATCAAGTCCGCTCTGGGGCTGGACAATCTCGGGTACGGATTCGCGATCGCGGCATTCCCCGCCGGCGCCATCGCCGCCGGCCTTCTGGCCGCAGTGCTCA
>NZ_QOAY01000035.1:21528-22487 GCF_003314775.1 Microbacterium sp. H6
CGGTTCGGTTCCGCTCGCATCGCCGTGATCGGCACCGTGTTGACGAGCTTGGGTCTGCTGTCGGCGGCCCTCGCCCCGTCAGGCCTGCTGTTCGCGGTCGCCCTGTTCCTCGGCGGAGCGTCCGACGCGATCACCGATGTCGCCCAGAACGCCCACGGCCTGCGGGTGCAGCGTCGCTACGGGCGTTCGATCATCAACGGCTTCCACGCCATCTGGTCCATCGGTGCGGTGCTGGGTGGGGCGATGGCTGCAGTGGCGATCGCACTGGAGCTGCCGCTGGCCGTGCACCTGGGCATCTCGACGGCCGTGTTCGCCACGGTCGCGCTCGTCGCCCTGCGCTTCTGCCTCCCCGGCCGTGACGACGAGGTCGACGAGGAGGCCACGGCCGAGCCGGCCGAGCTCGCCGGAACACTCCGTCGCGGAGTGACGCCGCGTACCGTCATCGCGATCATCGCCCTGACTCTCATCGCCATGGCCGGCGCCGTCGCCGAGGATGCGGGCAACTCCTGGGCGACTCTGTATCTCGCCGACTCGCTCGGAGCCGCTGCGGCGATCGCTCCTCTCGGTTTCATCGCCCTGGTCGGTGCGCAGTTCATCGGTCGGATCATCGGCGATCCGCTCACGGACCGCTTCGGACAGAGGTGGGTCGCGCGGGTCGGCGGCGCCATCGCGGCGGTCGGCATGACGCTGGCGCTCGCGTATCCGTCGGTGCCCGGCACGATCCTGGGGTTCGCGGCCGTCGGCTTCGGCATCGCCACGCTCATCCCCGCGGCGATGCATGCCGCGGACGAACTGCCGGGACTGCGGCCGGGCGTCGGGCTCACGGTCGTGTCGTGGCTGCTGCGCCTCGGGTTCCTGCTGTCTCCGCCGTTCGTGGGGTACATCGCCGAGAACGAGAGCTTGCGGGCGGGGCTCCTCGTCGCGCCGGTGGCCGCCCTCGTCGCCGTGGTGCTGGCGGG
>NZ_QOAY01000035.1:22576-33050 GCF_003314775.1 Microbacterium sp. H6
GGCTGGGGTGCCGGTGTGCCCTTGCGTTCCGCGGGTTCCGGATGGCGGAAGAAAACACGGATGCCGGGCGGTCTTCCTGCGATTCCTCATGCATTCGTGATTTCCTCCGACAGGTGACGCCGACGTGAGGCGCGATGCAGAGTGAGCGATATGGGGTGAGCAGTGACGTACTGCAACTCTAGGGTTGCGCATGGAGTCGAGAGGTGCAACTCTGGAGTTGCAGTCGGCCGATCCGGCCGGCGGGACATGCAGGAAATCCCGAAAGGACCCATCATGGTGAACATGACCCACAACGAGGCATCCGTCGTCGACGAGGAGACATTCTCGGTGCGGCGGAGCATCCAGATCGCGGCACCCGTCGACAAGGTGTGGCGAGCCGTGGCAGAGCCGCAGCACATCTCGCGCTGGTTCGGGCGCACGGTGCTCGAGGGCAGCGGCGTCGGAGCGATCGGCACGATGACCTTCCCCGACTACGACGTGATCCCCCTCCGGGTCGAGGAGTTCGACGAGCCGCGGCGCATCACGTACCGATGGAACAATGACGATGCCCTCGGCGCGCTGCCGGACAGCATCGACGAGTCGACCTCGACCGTCTTCACCTTCACGCTCGAGGAGGCGGATGGCGGCACGCGGCTCACGGTCGTCGAGAGCGGGTTCGAGCGCACCTCCGACCCCAGGGCCAACCTCGAGTCGCATCGTACCGGCTGGGATCTGGAGCTCGACAAGATGGTCGTGCTCGTGGAAGGCGAAGCGTGACGACCGAGACACTGCTTCCCGTGTTCGCGGCACTCGCGGACGAGACGCGCTGGAGCATCCTGACGGCACTCGGCGAGGGGGATGCCTCGGCATCCGCCCTCGCCGGGCGCCTTCCGGTGTCCCGTCAGGCGATCGCCAAGCACCTCGTCGTGCTGCAGGAGGTGGGACTCGTCGAGCCGGTTCGGGTGGGGCGCGAGGTGCGCTTCCGCGTCGTCGGTGCCGAGCTCTCCGCGACGGCCGCAAAGCTCGACGTGATCGGACGCGAGTGGGACCGCCGCCTCGCTGCGATCAAGGAGATCGCGGAAGGGCTGTAGCGCGGGGATCACTCCGCCGCGTGGGGGCCCTTCTCGTCCCGGATCACATTCCGGAGCTCCTGGTCGAGGTCGGAGGCCTCTTCGATCGACGCAGTCATGCCGGCGAGGAACCGTGTGACCACGGCCCGCTCCTGGTCGGAGAGCTCGTCGACCAGGGTGAGCATGCGGCGATGCATGGCACCGAGGGTGGCCCTGACCTCCTCGTCGCTGCTCACGCTCGGAACCACGACTCCGGCGCGGCGGTCCGTCGGATGCGCCTCGCGACGGACGTGTCCGCCCTTCTCGAGGCGGTCGATGAGAGTGGTCGTCGAAGCGGTGGAGATGTCGAGCATCCTGGCGATGTCGATCGGACGGACGATGCGGCCCGCGCGCTGCTCGCGCAGCAGGAAGCGCAGCGCCATCAGGTCGGTCTCGTTCATGCCCATCGAAGCGCGGGTGCGCGCACGCATAGCGGTCTCGGCCGCGCGGTAACGCCGCAGCATGTTCAGGACATCGACGGTGCTGGCGCTCTCGGCGTCGGGGTACCAGTACCCCGAGCGTGCGTACTCCTGGGGCTCGGTCATCAGGCCACCGCCTCTCCGTCTGCCACGGGAGAGGACTCCCGCGTCAGCATCTCGATCGCACCTGTCGCGACCCCGGCGGGGACGATCAGGAGGAAGCCGCCCGTGATCGCGTCGTTCTCGGCCACGATGATCTGCTCGATCCGATCGCGCGGGACGGTGGGGAACTGTCGTTCCAGGCGCTCGAGGAGAGCGGCGTAGTCGATGTACTTCTCGTCATCGAGTGCGGATCGCTCGACCATGACGTCCTTTCTTGCGGTGTATCCATCCTCTCACCCGTGCGACAGTGTGATGCACGCAGGATTTTGCTAGTCAGACAGATAAAAAGACTTCCGAGCTAAGATGGGTTTCGGAATCGATGAGGGGTGTGATGGGGAACAGTCTGGGGGTCATGGCGTCTCGGCTCGACCGCGACGTCGATGAACTGCTGCGCGTGGAGGCGCGGCTCGCGCGGCGCCTCGTGGCGGGGCGCCAGCCCAACGAGACCGACCGCTCGGCCCTTCGCTTCATCGCAGCGGCCCCGGTCGATGCGCCCGTGACTCCGAGTGATCTCGCCGCTCACCTGGGGGTCAGTACTGCGGCGATCACCTCCGTGATCAGGCGTCTATCCGATCGCGCCCAGATCGTGGTGACGGCGCATCCGGACGACAGGCGCTCGAAGATGATCCGTCCTTCACTCCGCGACATCAACTCGCCCGCGGACGAGGTCTCGCGGCGGGTGGCGCGGGTGGAAGAGGAGTTCACCTCCGCCGAGCTCGCCGTGATCTCGAGGTTCCTGCGGCGGCTCACGGCGGAGATCGATGCGATCGAATAGTCCCGTTTGCCATTTAGCTAGCTAAACTAGTAATCTAATTCCTGTACAAAACGCACAGGAATGAGGGACTCATGGGCCAGCTCAGTTACGCCGGGGAATCGCAGATCGTGGAGATCGACGATGCGACACTCGCCCACCTTCGACTCGTCACCGTGACCAAGCTCCGCCGAGGAGAATCGTTCCCGCTCACCCTGCGCACGTCGCGATCGGGCACGGAGACGCTGTGGATGCACGCCTCGATTCCCGTGCGCTTCGCTGTCGCGGAGGAGATCGAGCTTCAGCGCCCGCTGCTGGTCAAGATGATGGCCGCAGCGAGTTCTGCGCACGGTCTGGATCTGACGGACATGGAGCTGGCGCCGCTCCTCTCTCCGGCGCCTGCGATGCACGCGGTCGCCTGATAACTCGCCTCCGCCGCCGACGTGCTCCTGGGCAAGGCGTGCGCGACGACGGCCGAGGCTCGCAGCGACGACATCGGGGGGTGTCTGCGTCGCTGCTGATGGCATCCGACCACCGGGAATCGGGTCCCGGGGTCGGATGCCATTCGTTCAGAGGGCGGTGTAGCCGCCGTCGACCAGGTGGTAGCTGCCGGTGATGAAGCTCGCGGCGTCGCTGGCGAGGAACGCGATGAGGTTCGCGACCTCGTCGGCCTGCCCCAGGCGTCCGATCGGGTGCTTCGAAACGAGGAAATCCTTCGCCTCGGGTCCCATGTTCGCGAGCAACGGGGTGTCGATGAACCCGGGGCCTACGGAGTTCACGCGCACGCCCTGTGCCGAGTACTCGAGTGCCGCCGACTTGGTCATGCCGACGACGCCGTGCTTGGCGGTGACGTAGGCGGGGGAGTTGGCGAACCCGACGCTGCCGAGGATCGACGCGATGTTCACGACCGAGCCCCCGCCGTTCGCGAGGATCGAGGGGATCTGCGCCTTCATGTTGCGGAAGACCGCGTTGAGGTTGATCGCGATGACCTTGTCCCAGGCCTCGTCCTCGTACTCGGCCGTCGGAGCGGACGCTCCACCGATGCCGGCGTTGTTGACGCCGATGCGCAGCGGGGCGAGGGAGTTCGCCAGCTCGATGGAAGAAGCGATCCACGAGGCATCGGTCGCGTCGCCGACCGATGCCTCGGCGGTTCCACCGGCGGCGCGGATCTCCTCGACGACCGCGTTCGCGTGATCCGCGTTCAGGTCGTTGACCACGACGGATGCGCCGTTCTTCGCCAGCAGGAGGGCGGTCGAGCGACCGATTCCGCTGCCTGCTCCCGTCACGATCGCCGAGCGGTTCGAGACGTCGTACTGAGCCACGAGGGACTCCACTTCCGGGCGGGCACGGTGCCGGGAGATCTTCTCGGACGGTCCGTCCTTCACTCCAGCCTACGCCTGAAACGCGGAGGTGGATTCACATGAATGGACTAGTCGCGCCCGGAATCGCCCGCTCCCGGTGTCCAGATCGGATCAGGACTGATCGCCGCGGAGATACGGGTGCTGATCGACCCCAGCTGTCGCGCCTGCGCGGCGGTGAGCGTGTCGAAGACGAGACGCTGCACCAGCGCCTGATGGCCCGGCGTGGACTCGGCGACCTTCGCGTGGCCTTCGTCCGTCAGTATGCCGAGGGTGAATCGCCCGTCGGTCGCGTCGATCTCCCGTCGCACCCATCCCTTGGATTCCAGTCGCGAGATCGCGCGCGACAGGCGTGACAGTGTGCAGCTCGCATAGGTGGCGAGGGTGCTCAGGCGAAGGCGACGATCCGGTGCGGAATCGAGCGCGAAGAGGATGCCGTGTTCGAAGTGCGTGAGGCCGCTGTCGCGCTGCAGCTGCGCATCGAGAGCTGTGGGGAGGCGCTCCAACAGTGTGGCGACGGAGGACCAGATCGCCAGCTGATCGTCGCTCAGGTGCGGGGCATTCGGCCGCTCGGACATGCCTTCAGGATAGGGCATTCGGGCTCGGGTCTCCGCGAACCTTCACTTTCCCAAGCAAGCAAAAAGACGTAGAGTGACTTTCCTGAGCAAGTAAAGCGACGTCTTCGGCGTCGGAAGGAGGAAGCGGAGTGGATCTGCAACTGCAGGGCAGGACGGCGTTCATCAGCGGCTCGAGTCGAGGGATCGGATATGCGATCGCCGATGCGCTCGCCGTCGAGGGAGTGCGAGTGATCCTGAACGGGCGCGACGCCGCGGCAGTCGATGCGGCCGTCGGGCGGCTGCGAGCCGCGCACCCAGGGGTGACCGCGTCGGGGATCGTCGCGGACTTCGCGAATGCGGATGACGTCGCGAGACTCCTCGATGAAATGGGAGACGTCGACATCCTCGTCAACAACGTGGGCCTGTTCGGGCTCGCGGAGTTCGAGGCCGTCGACGACGCCGGGTGGCAGCGCTACTTCGAGGTCAACGTGATGAGCGGAGTCCGGCTTGCACGACACCTTCTGGGCGGGATGATCGAGCGAGGCTGGGGCCGGATGATCTTCGTCAGCAGCGAGTCGGGGGTGAATGTCCCCGCGGACATGGTGCATTACGGCGTGACCAAGGCGGCGATGATCGCTCTCGGCAACGGTCTGTCGAAGCTCACCCGCGGCACCTCGGTCACGGTGAACACGGTCCTGGGTGGGCCGACCTATTCCGATGGGGTCGCTGCGGCGGTCGAGGCTGTGGCGCAGGTGCAGGATCTGTCACCGGACGCCATGAAGCAGGTCATCATCGGCGAGAACCGCACCACTCTGCTGGAGCGGTTCCTCGACCCGACCGAGGTGGCCGACCTGGTCGCCTACCTCGCGAGTCCCCGCGCGTCGGCCACGAACGGGGCGGCTGTGCGCGCGGACGGCGGGGTGCTCACGTCGATGCTGTGACCAGTCGATGCGGTGGTCGACGGCTGCGGCTCTGCGTGCACAGCGGTGGCGGAGGTGGATTCACGCGGGGATGCGTGCGGCAGTGCGCGCGCGAATGCGGCGATGTCATCGGCGAGCAGGGCCGGCTCCTCATGCGGTGCGAAATGGCCCCCGCGCGGCTTTCGGGTGTAGCGCACGAGGTTGTACGTGCGTTCGATCCAGCTCCGCGGCGGCGACGCCAGGTCGTGCGGGAACAGGGCGACGGCGGTCGGCACCTCCACCCGTTCTATGCGTGAGGTCAATCCCGCGGCGTGCTCGTAGTAGGGGCGGAACGACGTGCCGATCGAGTTCGTGAACCAGTACACGGGCGCCAGTGTCAGCAGGTAGTCGTCGCTGAAGCGGGAAGAGACGTCGCCGCCGCAGTCGCTCCAGGATCGATGCTTCTCCAGGATCCACGACAGCAATCCGACGGGGGAGTCCGAGACGGCTGGCGCCAGTGTGAGCGGCCGCGTCTGCTGCTGATGCTGATATCCGCCTTCGGACGCCGACCACTCCTGTACCCGGTCGAGGTGGGCCTGCTCTTCGGCGGTGATCGACTCCTCGTCCACGTGTGAGGGAGCGGCTGTGGACAGCAAGTGGATGCCGACCATCTCGTCGGGGTATGCCTGCGCGAGACGAGAGGTGATCCCCGCTCCCAGGTCGCCGCCGTGCGCGAGGTATCGGGGGAAAGCGAGATGATCCGTCATCAGCAGGTGCCACAGGTCGTGCGTCTGCACGCCGAGTCGGGGGCGTTGCGGTGAGAACGGCAGTCCGGGAAGCGCGGGCACGATCACCGTGGCGGCGTGGGCAGTATCGCCCCCGAAACGCGACGGCGTCGCGAGGCGCCGAGCAACATCCACGAGTTCGAGTGCCGTGCTCGGCCAGCCGTTCGTGAGCAGAACGGGAACCCCGGTCCCTCCCTGCTCGGCATCGAAGCGGAGGTAAGCGACAGGCGTCCCGTCGATGTCCGCCTGCCGCCAGGGCAGCTCCTCGATCTGTTGTTGCTGCGCGCGCCAGTCGAAGCCGTTCAGCCACACGTCGACGAGCCGGCGAAGCTCCGCCTGGTCGGTGCCCGCCTCCCAGCCCTCCACGGGCCACGGCTCGGCCCAGCGTGTGTCGCGCAGCCGCCGTCGCAGATCCCGGAGGTCATGCTCGCCGACGTCGAGGAGGGAGTGTCGGGACAAGGGAGACCTCTTCCTGGACGGCGTGGGCTGTGATGCGACGCTATCGCGGGGCGCCGACACCGAGGCGCGATTCACGAATACTGTCGGGAACGCGGTGAGATGACACTGGATGTCACGCAGAACGGCACTTGTGCGGTCACACCAGGGCGGCTTCCGGTGACACTTTCTGTAGGTTGGCGACGAAATCGAGTACTACTACTCTTCGCCGTATAGCGTGGCTTAGCTTAAGTGGCGGCCTGTCCGTTTTCGGCGGGCGGCACGGCTTCGGACAGCGCGGGCCGCGACTTCGCGGATCAGGGCTGCTACTTGCGGGGTTCTCGCGGCGTCGCTGATCGCGTCTCTTTCCGCGTCGAGGTGTCGTCGATACTCACCACTGTCCGCGCCCCAGAACAGCGTGCGTGTCTGAGACATGTGTAGCTGTGGACGTGCCGCGAGTCGGGAAGCGAGTTCGGAGGCTGCGTCGGGCAGTTCATCCGGACGTACGACCTTGTGCACAAGTCCGATTCCTGCCGCGAAGGTTGCGTCCAGTCGCATGCTTGTGGCGGACATTTGTCGAGCTTGTGAGATGCCGATGCTTCGAGGAAGCAAGAACGACGTTCCACTGTCGGGGGTGAGCCCGAGCGATTCATACGAAGTCAGGAACATTGAGCGGTCGGATGCGAGTTGTATATCGGCAGCTAAGGCAAGTCCTAGCCCTCCTCCGGCTGCGACGCCGTCCACGGCGGCAATGATGACCGCGTTGAGTTCTGCAAGTTTGATGAGTGCGTCGTGGAATGTACCCGCGAGTTGCCGAACGTTAGGTGCTGAGGTTGCTCGCCTCCGCCATCTCAACAACATCGCCGCCCGAGCAAAAAGTGCCACCAGCAACGCTGATGACCGCCACACGGGACCCTGCTGTTGAGATCAGCCCGACGTTGCGGAGTAGAGCCTCAGCCGTTTCAAGATTGATCGCGTTGGATTCGTCGGGGCGATTCAGGGTCAGCCAAGCGACGTCGCCTTTGAACGAGAGATCGACAGGTTGAACCAAATCCGTCATGTCAACGCGTTCGGGCCTGCGCCATGAACAGGGAGGACCAACGTGGTAATCGCTTGCCTGGAGGACGGATCAGACCCCCAGTGGACCTTGCGCCACACATCGTTAGTGGGGAACGCGCGAGACGACTTCTCAATCGCCAGATCTTCCACCACGCCGCGAAAGAGCGAGTCAACGCCGGGTCTACTGTTCCTCGACGGCTTGCTGGTCGTTGAGGGTGCGCGCTATGGATGATGTCGGGTGATCTCGGGCATCTTCCATGGCAGCTTCGGCGGCGCCTGGCGGGGGCGCTTGATCGGACGGAATCTCGACGTCAGGGGCTTCGAGCGCCCGTTTCGCCTCGGAATTCGCGCCAGCATGTTCTCCGGGTTGCATATCGTGGGACATGCAGCGAGTTTACGACGTAAGCTCACGCTGCAGTCCCTCAAAGCAGGCACTCCTCGCCGTCTCACCTCAGCTCAGTGATGAATAACGAACCGAAGGACTCAGTCGGTCCGTCCGTGTTGGACCGACACGACCGGTTGAAAGGAATACAGCACAATGGAGAACCCCTTGGACGAGCGAGAAGGCGATCGCGAACCTTCAGCGGTCGTCGATGAGGACCTGAGTCAGCTCATCGAAGCGGTCACCGAAGAGCATGCGGAGGAGGGTGCTGCGGCGATGGCAGATCAATTGCGAGATCGGGTGCCGGAGACTCGGGCGGCGGCAGAGTCGCCCGCGGACCTCGAAGAGTAGCGTCCACGACCTGGAGTCCCGGTCGATTCTGGCGGAGTTATCGCCTGGTGGTGAGTTCTTGAATGCGTCGTCGGTGGCATTGGGTTGTCACGATGTTGTGACTCCCACCCGCATCCCATCTCGAGCCTCTCGCTGAGGAGGCGCTGCCGGGGCGTTGCTGGCGATGAAGCTCAGACCGGTGTCGTGGCGACGTCGGTGTGGTCGCCGCCGCGTCGGCGGGTGATCCGGTGGCGGGTGGTGTCGATGAGTCGCATGGTGGGGGTGGCGGCGAGGCCATGGATGATGATGGAGCCGACGATGACGAGGCCGACGATGGACCAGAGCTGGTCACCGTCGGGGAAGTAGCCGTTCTGGGTGGCGTAGGCGATGTAGAACAGCGAGCCGACGCCGCGGACGCCGAAGAACGCGATGACGCTGCGTTCGCGGGGTCCGGTCTTTCCGGGGGTGAGCCCGATCCATCCGGCGAGGGGGCGGACGATGAGCAGGATGATGAGAGCGACGAGGATTTCGATCCAGCCGATGTCGGCGAATAGGCCGCGGGCGATGGCGCCGCCCAGGAGGACGATGACGGCGATGGTGAGGAGTCGTTCGATCTGTTCGACGAACTTGTGGAGGACTTGGTGGTAGCCGTGTCCTCGTTCTGATGCCCGGATGGTGACGGCGCAGACGAATACGGCGATGAACCCGTATCCTTCCGCGGTTTCGGCGATGCCGTAGGCGAGGAATATCGCGGCGATGGCGACGAATCCTTCGGCTTGGTCGACGACTTTGCGTCCGGCGAGGTGCGCGGAGAAGAAGAGTTTGCCGAAGAGCCAACCGGTGCCGATGCCGGCGATGACGCCGATGGTGATCCTCCACAGCACGTCGATGAGGAACCAGTCGGTGAACCAGCCGGATGGGGCGAGGCCGACCATGCTGATGGCGATGGCGGCGTAGGTGAAGGGGAAGGCGAGGCCGTCGTTGAGGCCCGCTTCGGAGGTGAGTGCGAACCGCACCTCGTCGTCGGCGTTTTCGTCGTCGACGGGTTCGCTGACTTGCACCTCGGTGGCGAGCACGGGGTCGGTGGGGGCGAGAGCTGCGGCGAGGAGGAGTGCGCTGGCGGCTCCGAGTCCGAGCCCCACCCATCCGAGGACGGCCACGGCGGCGATGGACAGAGGCATGGTGATGGCCAGCAGCCGCCATGTGGTGGACCAGGTTCGCCAGCGCAGCGGCCGGTTGATGGCAAGACCGGCGCCCATGAGGGAGACCAGGACGCAGATCTCGGTCAGGTGCAGCGTGATGTCGGGGTGATCGCTCGGGTGTGGGTCGGGGAGGTCGGGGATGAGGGCGAACACGATGATGCCTGCGGCGAGGAACACCATCGGGATCGAGATGGGAAGCTTGCCGAGCAGTCGCGGGAGGAGGGCTGCGGCGAGGGTCATCACGCCGATGGCGGCGAAAAGGAGGGTGTCGTCGGTGAATTCCAACGCCGCTGTGGGCAACAAGGTACGCGGCTCGTCTTAGGCGATGCGGGAGATCTGGACGGTCACGGTCGCATCGTGGCCGCCGGGGATGCGGGCGAGGAGGGCGTCCGCCACGTGGGCTGCGGCTTGCGGTGCGGGGGTGTGGCGGTCGGTGCCGATTCGGGCAGTGAGGGTGTGCGCGGTTCCGTCGCTTCGCACGTCGACCCGGTTGATGCGGGATGGGGCGCCGGTTATCAGCGCGGCGACCAACTGGGGCGCCTGGGTGAGGGTGGGTGCCGGCGGGTAGATGTCGATGACGCTGTCGATGTCGAGCACGGCCGCGGTGAGGATCTCCGGGTCGAGGGCATCAGGGGGCAGGGGGGTGTCGATGTCGCTGCTCATGGCATCTCCTGGGTGGTGGTGTTGTAGCCGTGCAGATCTTCGACCGTGACGTTGACGGACATGACGTTGAGGTGGGTGTGGGTGGTGAGTGCTTCACGTACCGCGTCGCGCAGTTCCCTGGCGGCTTCGGGGATCGGGTATTTCCAGGCGATGCTGGCGGTCACGGTGATATCGATGGGTGCGCCGGGTGTTTCGACGTCTCCGTCGAACTGGCATTTTCCGATGATGGTTCCGGGCACGTCGTCTCCGATGCTGCGGATCAGGGCGCGCAGGGCGCCCTCGGTGACGGTGAGGGTCACGCGGGGGTCGGGGTGGTGTAGCGGCACGGACCTGCCGGCGCGGACTTCGTCGTGGATGGTTGCCATGAGTTGTTCCATCCAGTTC
>NZ_QOAY01000035.1:33212-54905 GCF_003314775.1 Microbacterium sp. H6
GTGGCGCGGGAAGGGTCGCCGCGTCTTGGGCGAGCAGGTCTCGGCTGAGCTGCGAGACGCCGCTCAGTGCCTGAAGGGCGTTGAGGCATTCCGGGCAGGTCTCGATGGATGGGTTGTAGGGGATGCGGTCAGCGGAGAGGTAGTCGCTGAGCTCCTCGATGGTCTTTCCGCAGTCCAGCGTGCGGGGTGTCGTGTCAGTCACCGCCATTCCTCCATCTGCGCGTAGATCGACGCGCGTGCTCGGGATAGTTTCCCGCGGATGGTTGTGCGGGGGATGTTGAGTTGTTTGGCGATGTCGTCGTAGCTGAGTTCAGCGATCTCCCGCAGCAGCCAGGCTTGTCGGAGGTCCGGGGGGAGGGTGTCCAGCGCAGTGGCCAGTGCTTGGAGTTGGGCGTTTCGGATCGCGACGTTCTCCGGTTGCGTATCGGATGGGTGGGCGGCTTCCAGGAGGGGGAGCGGGTCTTCGGGTGGGCGGCGGCGGAGGTGTTTGAACGCCTGCCTGCTGGCGATCTGCATCAGCCAGGCTTTCACCGCCTTCGGGTCACGCAGTTCGGGCAGGCGCCGCCACGCGGTGTACAGAGACTCTTGCACGACGTCGTCGGCTTCGCTGAGGGACCCCACGATGCGGCTGACGTACGCGCGCATGAGCGGCGAGTGCCTGCGGATCAGGGCTTCGAATGCGGCCGCGTCGCCCTGGGCTGCACGTTCTACGAGGATCTCATCCGGTGCAGCTGCCAGGCCCTGTCTCCGTGGTGAGGTCATGGGTCTGAAAACTTTCTCAAACTATTTTGTGACGAACCTGCCGGAACAGGACTCTTACTTGTAGAGCGAACATATCGCCCTGAACGCGACGCCTGAAGGTGGTTGCGTTCTCCCGTTCCAACCGTTAGAAGGACTGCAATGGCTACCGAAGACCAGACCCCCACCACCCCCGGTGCTCCCACGCCCGCTCTCGGCGGCTCGCGCGTGGACCGCACCACCCCGGCCCGTCCCACCGCGGACGACACCGCTGCCGGCAAGACGACCATCGCCGACGGCGTGGTCGCCAAGGTTGCCGGCATCGCTGCCCGTGAGGTTCCCGGCGTGTACGCGCTCGGTGGCGGTGGCGCCCGTGCGATGGGTGCGATCCGCAGTGTGGTGAACGCCGATGACAAGTCCCAGGGCGTCAAGGTCGAGGTCGGCGAGACCCAGGCTGCCGCCGACATTACCATCGTCGTGGAGTATCCGATGCCGGTCCAGGAAGTCGCTTCCAACGTCCGCGCCGCGGTCAGCGGTGCGATCAGCCAGCTGGTCGGTCTCGAGGTCGTCGAGGTCAACGTCGAGGTCAACGACGTGCACCTGCCGTCGGACGACAAGGACGAGGAAGAGTCGCGCGTCTCATGAGCCCGACCGTCACCGGCGCCCTGATGGGCGTCATCCTCGCCGTCTCGATCCTGCTGTTCGGGTTCTGGGGATTCCTCCTCGTTGCCCTGTTCATGGGAATCGGCGCGCTCGTCGGTCGGATCATGTCGGGCAAGCTCGACGTGCGCGGCCTCGCGAACGCGTTCTCCGGCCGGCGCACCTCGTGATGAGTGCGGCTGGAGCCGGCCAGGCCGGCGGCGACCTCACGCGGGTCGCCGCCGGGGCGTCGCACGACGCCTCGCCTTACCCTGGCCGCATCACCATCAAAGAGCGCGTGCTCGTGAAGGTCGCTGAGGAAGCGACTGCCACCACCCTTCGGGTGGATCGCGGTGACGTATCGGTGGGGGTGTCGGAAGCGCGGGGCGGAATAGCCCTGACGATCCGCACACCCCTCCCGATCCCACACCTGGACGACACAGCCGCCATTCGTGCCGGCGCCCCGGTCCTGGAGCGTGTGCAGACCGCGCAGGAGCAACTCCGGGACCGCATCGCGCACGTCACCGGACGTGAGGTCACCCGGGTGAACATCACCATCACGGGTGCCGTCATCGCCGAGCAGAAGAAGAGAGTGAAATGAGCTCCCCCGCCTTCCGCCGCGTCCTGCGGCGCGAAACCCACTCGCCCCGCACCGTCGCGATGATCATCGCGGTCGTGCTGCTGCTGGTCGTGCTGATCTACATCGGTACCGAGATCGTGCTGTTCCTGCTCGCACAGCCCGCGCTGCTGCTGGGGCCCGCGGCCGCGGCGACGTGGCTCATCGGGTTGCCGACCGCGCAGCCCGGATGGCTCGTCGCCGTCTTCGGGGTCGTGATCGCCGTGCTCGGCGTCATCTTCGTCTTCCTCGCCCTAGCCCCCGGGCGGCTGTCCAAACACCAGATGCAGCACGAGAACCGTGCTGTGCTCGTGGACAACGGCGTGATCGCCGCATCTGTCGCCCAGCATCTGAGTGACGAGACCGGCATCGCCCGCGAGGACATCACCGTCGGTGTCTCGCACCGCACCGTCGATGTCACCGTGCGCCCCGCCGTCGGCGTGCCCCTCGACAAAGACCCGATCCAGCAGCTCGCGGCCACCGAGGTGGACAGCTACCAGCTCACACCCAAGGTGAAGACCCGCGTGCGCGTGGAGCGCCCGAAACAAAACGAGGACGAGCAATGAACCGCACCAACCGTGCCTTGAACAGGATCGTTCTGTTCATCGTCGGCATCCTGTTCCTGGCCATCGGCACCGTTCTGGTCGCCATCATCGTGTGGCCCGCTGGCGCAGAATACTGGACCGGAGCAACCGAGGCCGGGCAGGGATGGCTGGACAACGCGATTGCCACCACAACAGTCGGAGCGACCACCATCAGCTGGATCGCTGTGGCCGCCATCGTGCTGATCCTGTTCCTCGTCATCCTCCTCATCGTCGCGCTCACCCGAGTCGGCGGTGGACGCTCCCACACGGTTCTGCGCTCCACAGGAGCGCAGAATCCACTTGGACGCGTCACCGTGCAGGAATCGTTCGTCTCCGACGCTCTCAAGAACTCCCTGGACCAGCGCGACGAGATCCTGTTCTCCTCAGTCACCGCCAACGACATCCGCAAGACCCCGGTCATGCACGTCAGCGTGACACCGCGGCAGAACACCTCCCCATCCCAGGTGGTCGCAGACGTGGACCAACTCGTCTCCAACCTGGCGACGTTGACCGGAAAGAACGTCCAGACGTACATCTCCGTGCACTCCGGCCTGCGCGCCAAGCTCGCGCACGACCAGCGCCGTCTTTCCTGACCGCCCGTAAAGGATCGACATGACCTACCTCCGCATCCTGTTCGTCGCCGCCATCGCGTTCGGCGCCTACACGCTCGGCGCTCGCGCCGGCCGTGGCCGGTACCGCTCCATCAAGAAGAACGCGAAGAAGGCGTGGAACACGCAGGGCGTGCGCTCCGCGCGCAAGACCACCAAGGCCGGCAGCCGCAAGCTGACCCGCGCCATCGCCAAGTAGCCGGAACGGAACCCTCATGGCCTCAGACACCGACCACACCGTCGACCACGCCGCCGACACCGTACGCGACGCCATCGATAACACCTCGAACGCCGCGAAGGACAAGACCGATGACCTCGGCCACATCGTGACCGACACCGTCGACAAGGCCCGCATCCTCATCAACGACGGGCTGGACAAGCTGCGCACCGCCTACACCGACAACCCGGCACGCGTGCTCACCATCGGCGCGGTCTCCCTCGCCGGCCTGATCGCCATCCTCGCCACCCTCGCCCGCCGCGACTGACCCGTCGCAAACCCGCACAGAAAGAACAACCCCATGGGATTCCTCGGATTTCTCCTCCTCGGCCTTATCGCCGGCGCCATCGCCAAACTCATCCTCCCCGGCAAACAGGGCGGCGGCTGGTTCATCACCCTCCTCCTCGGCGTCGTCGGCGCCCTCCTGGGCGGATGGCTGGGAAGCGTGCTGTTCAACGCCCCCTTGGAGGAGTTCTTCTCCCTGCAGACCTGGCTCCTCGCCATCGGCGGATCGCTCATCGTCCTCCTCATCTACGGCTTCTTCGTCGGCCGTAAAGCCAAGTCCTAAACGCACCTCGCTCACAGCTCACACTCACCGATAGGAACCGCACCATGACCGGTCGCAACACTCTTGTTCGATCCCTGCACGACGTGGGGCTGGCCGCATGGTTCGGAGGCACCCTGATGGGCGCCGTCGGCCTCAACGGCGGCACCGCGAAAGCCACCGATCCCGCAGAGCGCCTGCGACTGTCCTCCATCGGGTGGGCCAAGTGGGCGCCCGTCCAACTGGCCGCGATCATCGCGCACGGCATCGGCGGGGCCGGCCTCATCCTTGGGAACAAGTCACGGTTGGCCGCTCAGCCGGGATCCCGCACGAACACGAAAGTGAAGTTCGCTCTCACCGCTGCCGCTGCCGCTGCCACCCTGTACGCCGGGATCCTCGGCACCAAGATCGCCAAGCATGCTGACGAGGGCGGCGAGGGCGTCACCGAAGCTGACGAGGTAGCGTCGCCGGAGCTGACCTCCGCGCAACGCCAACAGCGTGTCGTGCAGTGGGTTCTCCCCGCCCTCACCGGTGTTCTCATCGTGCTCGGCGCACAACAGGGCGAACAGCAACGTCCTGTTGCCGGGCTCCTGCACCGCCTCACCCACCGGAGCTGAGCATGTCGAGCCAAAAGCACGACCCGAAGCCCGCCGACGATGCCGGCGAGGAACAGGACTCCAACACGCCTCGCGAGCCTCTCCCCGAGACCACGGACGACGAAGGTCGCCCGCTCGAAAACCCTTCGGGCTGATCCGGCGTGCACGCAAACCCGCTCATCACCACAACAACTGACAGGAGACCACATGAACGATTCGCGCATAGACCGCTCCACGCAGGGCGATGACGAGGACTACACCTCGGTAGATGACGATTCCGCAGCATCAGCGGGATCCGAATCGCCTGAAGAGGGCCAGGCGGCGATGGATGCCGCCGAAGACGCCGTCATCAACTCCGACGACGACTGACCACCACACACGCCCCGCACACGCGGTGCACCACCACAAGGGAAGGGAACCCGATATGGGACTCGACGACAAGATCAAGAACGCCGCGCAGGACCTCACCGGCAAGGCCAAGGAAAAGCTGGGCAACGCCACCGACAACGACAAGCTCGCCGCCGAAGGCGCCGCCGACCAGGCAGAGGCGAAGGTCAAGAAGGCTGCTGAGAACGTCAAGGACGAACTCAAGTAACTAGCCGGGTGGGGAGGAACGTGCCCCCCGCGGGTCCTCCCCACCTTCCCCTCGAGAATATTAACGTCCAGAAAGATCTCACGATGACCGAGAACGACAAGCCGCTGTCAGAGGACACCTCCGTGGAAGGTCCCGAGGCGGAGACCCCCACAAACGACTCCGACGGCACCACCAAACCGGTCGGGCTCGGGGGCGACGGAACGATCCCCAACCACCCCGGCGGCATCGCGGCCGGCCACACCGGCACCGCGTCCACCTTCGAACCCGAAGAAGACGAGCACGCCGAATAGGCACTCGGAACACGCAAGCCGGTCGCACGCCAGCCCGAGGCGCGGCCGGCTTGCGCCGTTCCCACGAAAGGACCCACCCATGACCCGTCGACTCGCCATCGTCTGGAACCCGTCCAAGACGGACAAAGACACCCTCAGCGAAGGGCTCACCGTGTCCCTTCAGGAGGACACCACTCCCGACGTGTCCTGGTGGGAGACCACCGAAAGCGATCCCGGCGGAGACGCCACCCGCCGCGCCGTCGAATCAGGCCCCGACCTCATCGTCGTCGCCGGTGGCGACGGCACCGTCCGTGCTGTCGCCGAGCACCTCGCCGACATCCAGTCGCCCATCGAACTGGGCATCGTCCCGCTGGGCACCGGGAACCTCCTCGCCCGAAACCTCGACGTCCCCTTGAACGACATTCCCGCCGCCTTCACTCGAGCCCTCACCGGCACCCCGCGTGACGTGGACATGGGCTGGGTGGACGTGGACCTGACCGACGGCAAAGAGCGTCACGGGTTCGTGGTGATGGTGGGATTCGGGATCGACGCGCACATGATCGCCGAGACCGACGATGACCTCAAAGACAAAGCCGGCTGGCTCGCTTACGTCGAATCCCTCGGTCGTGCTTTCGCCGCCAGCGATGTCGTCCCCTTCCACATCACCGTCGATGACCAGCCCGCCCGCGACGAAGAAGGGCATACTCTCCTCATCGCCAACTGCGGCACGCTCCAAGGCGGGTTCACCCTGCTTCCCGACGCGGACCCGTCCGACGGTGAACTGGACTACCTGCTGCTCAGCGCAGAAGGCGTCGCGCAATGGGCGGGAACACTGAAGACGATGCTGTGGGACAACGGACTCAAACGCCTCATCAGCAGTACTGATGAGACCACCAGCACCGATACCGTCACCCACGCCCGTGCCCGAAAACTTGAAGTGACCCTCCCCGGCCCGCGCCCCTTTGAAATCGACGGCGAGCAGATCGGCGACACCGACTCATTCACCGTCACGGTCCAGCCCGCGGCCCTCCACATCCGATAGCCACGCGTGGCCGTCGATCACCGCCGCAGAACGCGCCCAGTCGCGACACGGATACGCTGACGAGAAACGGAGGAAGAGAGAAGAGTTTGGGTCTGTTCATCTACGGCACCATGCCCAGCATCCCCTTAGAAGACCGGATCCTCGCGCACCTGCGGATCGTTGCGATGAACAAGCTGCGGCGTAGTGAACCATTCATGCTGGACCTTGATACCGGTGAGGTAGCTGCGCGCCGCGCACTGTGGATCCACCCCGCGGTGCCGCTACAGTTCCACTTCCACGGCAGCCGCGAACCACGCATCAATCGCGATTGGATAGAGGAGCTCATGCGGGCCGCGAACAGCGCTCACGGACTCAGCCTCCTCCCCGAACCGGGTAGCGCGCTCCGCGGTCGACACCGTACAGAGCGAAAACAATCCCACCGGGATCGCTTACCGCCCCCGCGCTCCGATGCACCTCTCCTGGAGTCCGAGGTCAAAATATTCGATGACTCAGAATGGTCGACGTGACCCCGATTCTCACGCCACCAGAAGATGACGCTGTCGCGCGGGGTTATGGCACCGCCGGCGAGCTTGCCCAAGACCGCCGCATCGGCGACGATGATCTGACGCACTGGCCCACCCGCTTCGGAGCGGCACTCGCGGCATCCGCTTGCTGGCTCGCCGAGAAGCTCGGTCCGTACGCGGCGCTGCTCATCAGCCTCGCGGTCGGGCTCGCGATCGCCTTCGGGTTAAGCGTCGTCGCCGTCGAGGTCTACGACGCGGTCACTGACGAAGACGGCGTCGCGGGGCTCGACCGCCCGCTCCTGGATCTGTCTCTGCAGTTCAGGAATCCGACGACGGATGCCGTCATCACCGCGATCACCGATGCGGCGGGAACGATCGGGATGCCGATCATCGCCATCAGCGCGATGCTCATCCTCGGCATCCGTCGACGTTCGTGGACGCCCGTCATCCTCATCACGGTCGCTGCCGCAGGCTCGCTGCTGATGACGGTCGCCGGCAAAGAGCTCATCGGGCGCGAGCGTCCTCCGCTGGTCGACGCCGTGCCGCCGTACGAGTACTCGCCGTCGTTCCCGAGCGGTCATACCCTTAACGCCGTCGTCGTGGTCGGGATCATCGTCTACCTCATCCTGCTGCGGCAGCACTCCCGCCGAACCCGCGTGCTCACGATCACGGGAGGCGTGGTGTTCGCCGTCGTGGTGGGGCTCAGCCGCGTATACCTCGGTCACCACTGGTTCACCGACGTGCTCGCCGGCTGGCTGCTCGGTGCCGCGTGGCTCGCCATCGTCATTACCGCGCACCGCATCTATCTCACCGCCCGCGCTCACCGTCCGGCGGGGCCGGCGTCGTCGGACCAGCTGTCCGCCTTGGGATGACACGCTCGCTAGAACCCTGAGCTCGCGGTGGATGTCCGCGCTGTCCGCGGCAAAGGGCGCACGTCAGTGCGCGGCGTTGCGTCCTGTCTCGTCTGAGGGGTGCGCGAGCGGAGTGATGTCAAGGTGATCGAGCAAGTCTTGGGGTGAGTCGAATACGGCAATCGAGCCCGCGTCGATGAGCTCCGCGCGTGAGGAGCCACCGGTGAGCAGGGCGATAGTGGGCACGCCGAGTTTCACGGCTGCGATGACATCCCAGGTGGCGTCTCCGACCATGATGGCGGAGGACCGGGAGACTTTCTGCAGCGCTGTTTCGACGAGTTCGGGTGCGGGTTTGCTGTCGGAGACGTCATCGGAAGTGGTCCACGCGTCAGCGAGTTCCCGTGCGCCGATCAGTTCCAGGCTGTGCTCGACGTGGGCTGCTTTTCCGGAGCTTGCCAGCACGATCTGGAATCCTCGTCGCTTCACCTCGGCGAGCAGCTCGTGCGCGCCCGGAAGGGGTTGGATCTCGTCTATCAGCAATTGAAACTCTTCATCCCATGAGCCTCGTACCTCATCTCCGTGGGCCTTTTCGGCGTCGGGGCCGGCGAGCTCGGTGATGAGCTTGTCGCCACCCATACCGATGGTTCGGTGGATGCGCCAGATCGGCACCGTGATGTTGCTTCGGCGTAGCGCCCGGTACCAGGCGAGGGTGTGCTGGTAGTTGCTGTCGACGAGTGTTCCGTCGACGTCGAAGATGACGGTGTCTGGCATGGCGTTCGTCCTTCGGTTATGTGACAGCGGGGTTCGGCTGGTGCCCGCCGGTGGTGGCGTGCTCGTCGATGTCAACCTCCTCCCGCCGAAGGGCGTCGTCAATACGGTGCTCGCTGGGGACGGAGGTCACCCGGATCGTGACGGTTTCCACGGGGACGATGGCCGTGGTGATGGCGAGTTGCTCTTCGTGGAGGACCATCGTGATGGGCGGGGCCGGGTCGGTGTCCATGCGGGAGCGGAACTCATCCGGATCGATGACAGGGGTGCGGGTGATGCGGATCTCTTCGCGTCGGACATCGGCGGTGAAAGTTCGCCGCTCCGTGATGATGTACTTCTCGATGCGCACCGTCTCGAGGGCAATTGTTTCTGTGGCGACGTGCAGGATCTCTTCGTGCCGCACCACCGCGGCGGCAGTGCTGTCGTCGTCGGAAGAGATCATCGCCGGGGATTCTGCGGGCCGGGCCTATTCGCCTTCCGGGATCGGAAGAACTTCACGGCCAGGGGGAAGATGATGGGGAGAAAGCGGATCAGCGTGCGAATCATGGGGTTCCTCTCAAGCGTGACGGGTGCGCTGGCCCCGCTCAAGGCGAGGCCAGCGCACCCGGGTGGGTGCAGGTGGATCAGCGGCGAGGCGGCAGCGGCGGGCGCTGCGGCTGGTTGCGGGTGGCGTTCTGCACCTGCTCCTTCGCCTGCTTGGCCTGCTCAGTGACGCTGGGCGCGTTCTTGGCTTCCTGCTGGATCTTCGGCGCTTCTTCCTCGGCCTTGGTGAGCATCGCTTCCCAGCGCTGCTGCATCGGCTTGATCAGTCCGCCACCGGCACCGACGATGATGACGCCGGCGATGATCGCGAGCACGGCGATGAGGATCGGCGTGGTGACGGTCGTGGCGACCTCGATCTGGTTCAGCGCGGCGGTGACGCCGAGGAACAGGATGAAGATCGCGACGATGTTGCCGAGGATCTTGCCGTAGGAAAGTCCGCCCAGGGTGTTCTGGATGAGTCCCTTCGCGCCGGCGGCGATGGCTGCGGCGATGACGACGATGATGATCGCGACGATGATCTTCGGCAGGAATCCGATGATGCCTTCGAGCAGGTCACTGACCGGGTTGGGGCCGAAGACCCCGAACGCGAACTGCAGGACGAACAGTACGAGGGTGTAGTAGACGATCTTCCCGACGATGTCGGATGCGTCGAGCTTCGACTGCGCGAGCGCCTTCTTGATGCCGCCGCGTTCGACGAGTCGGTCGAAGCCCACCTTTTCGAGGAGCTTTTCCAGGCCCTTGGAGATGAGCTTCGCGACGATGAGGCCGACGATGAGGATCAGCAGGAACAGCAGGGCGAGCGGGACGAAGGCGATGACGACCGCGAGGGCGTCTTGCAGTGCTTGGAGGAAATTCATGATGGTGACTCTCTTTCAGATGGTTTGGTGACGCACACCGAGTGGGCTCGAGGGTTGTCAGGTGATTTTCGGTTGAGGCGGCGGGCTCAGATGGGTGGGGTCGTGCCGGTCAGGAGCCCGCTCTGAAACTGACCGGCACGACTGTGGGCGTCTACCTCGAAGGATCCGAGTCGACGTCAGGGTCGACGAGTTCGATCTCTTCGTGAGACACATCTGCGGTCACCTGCTGCTGCTCGGTCACCGTCTCGGTGCCCAGGCGCACTCGCTCGACGGGAACGGTTTCCTTGCTGGTGACGACTCGCTCCCCGGTGAGGACCACTTCGTGCTCCTCCGAGGTGAGCTCCCCGCCGCTCATCGCGTCGCCGAGGTTGGCGTCGGTGATGGGTTCGCGGGTGACGGTGATCTCTTCATGGCTGACCGGGACGGTCTTGGTGACCTGTTCGGTGACGATGTGCTTGCGCAGACGGGCACGGCCGGTCTCGACCTTCTCCGTGCCGACGTGCAACTGCTCCTCGGAGCGGGTCATCGCATCGTCGGTGTTCGGCCCGGAAGTGTCGTAGCCTTCGGCCGCGTCGTCGCGGTCGGTCCGTCCCGAGCTGTCGGCGTCCTGGTCGTACAGCGGTGCGGCCGGTTCAGGTGTGCCGTTGCCGTAGTAGTGGTACAGCGCCGCTTCTTCTTCGCGAGTGATGGACCCGTCGCTGGAGATCCGGGGCGCGTCCTTGACCATGTCCTTCGGGTAGGAGACCCGCACCCGGTCGCCGTCGAACGACGCGTCCTGGAGTGGAGCGAACGTTTCGGACGTGCCGAACAGCCCGGTCTTGATGGTGACCCAGGTGGCTTCCTGCGTCTTGTCGTCCAGGTATACCTGTCCGACGGATCCGATCTTGTCGTCGTCGCTGCCGAACACGTCAGCGCCGATGAGGTCGTTGATTCTGTTGGTGTCAATCATGGTGATGGTTCTCTTTCCTCCCAGGACGGGCGCCCGGGACGTGAGGGGTGGGGTGGATCAGCGGCCGAGGCCGGCCTTGTCGACGCGACGGTGGTACCGCATTCCCGCGGCCCCGCCCAGGACCGCTCCGGCAAGGGCGATGACCGCTGCGACGATGACGGTGATGATGCTCCCGGCGGTGAGTTCGCCTTCGTTGATGGGAATCCGGGGGAAGCTGTTCAATGTGCCGAGGATGTTGAACTGCGCTCCCGCCACGGCCGTCAGAACCGCAAGTACCACGGCGATGATGAGCGCCCACAACCAGACCGCGACGCCCTGCTTCACGCCGTCGAATCGCGCCATCCGGCCGGCCACATACCCGCCGCAGAGGTAAGCGACGAGCAGAATGACAGCCAGCACGATGGCGCCCACGACTCCGACGGTGCCCGCGTTCTCTGACACGGCTTCTGCCGCCTCGTTGGGTTGACCTCGCTGCCCAGTCCGACCGCGGTGCCGGTGGCCGCGAGGACCGCGGTGAGGATGACGGCCGTTCCGGTGGCAGTCAGCCACCCGAAGAACGCGGACCCGAACTTCATCCCGCCGTAGCGCGCCTTCTCCCGCTCCAGAACCTCATCACGGGTGCTAACGCCACCAGCCACCGAATAGGCGGCCGTGTCGGACCGGTCCGATCTGACCGGAACGTCCCGGCGATTGACGGAACTGTCATCGCGGTTTGCTGACATGTCTGCCTTTCCTTGAGTATTGAGCGCGGTGGCAGATGCCGAAAGCTCGACCGCACGTACGGCCACTGCAAGTAATGTTTACACCGTAAGCGTGGGGCCATTTGGGTATTTCCGAGAGAGGATTGACAGCGGAGGCACTTGTGAGTAAAAGCTCGAACAGCCCTGCTGCACCCAAGCTCAGCCGCGAGCTGATCATCCGAAGCGCGCTGGAGATGATCGACAGCGTCGGAGCGCAGGGACTGTCGATGAGATCCCTCGGCCAGCGACTCAACGTCGAAGCCATGTCGCTTTATCGCCACGTTCACGGACGAGAAGATCTCCTCGAGGGCGTCGTCGCACTTCTGATGACCGACCTCACCGCGACCCTCAAGAAGGAGTCCGGCGAGCACTGGCAGCCGTTCCTGCAGGCTGTTGCGCACGGAGTGCGCAGCATCGCGACCGAACACCCTCTGGCGTTCCCCTTGGTCGCCACGCGACACCCGGCAGCGCCATGGCTGCGCCCGCCTTTGCGAAGCGTCGAAGTCGTGAACACGTTCCTCAGCGCCCTCATCGAGCAAGGCTTCACCGACGATCAAGCCGTCGACGCCTACCGATCATTCAGCAGCTTCCTGCTCGGCCAACTGCTCCTCGAGTCCGCCATCCGCGGCGCACAGACAGGACCGGTGGAAGAACCACTCGACGAAGGCGACGCCGACCTCCCCGGCCGCGACGGCAACGTCACGCTCGACGACGCTCCCGAAGTCGAGCGACTCCGGGAGCTGCTTAGCGAAGACCGAAGCCACGAAGAGTTCGAGGTATCCCTCGAGGCGCTCCTCGACCGACTCGACCATCAACTGTCCCAATAGGTGGATGGTCGCTCCACTGTCAAGGTGTGCACTGACAGTTCTGTGCACGCAATGCAGCCTTACCTCCCTAGCGAAAGTGTGATGAACATCATTCCCTCTAGGGCGTCGGCCGCTTCGGTGAGATCGCCGCTATGCCGGCTACCGCGCGGTCAGATCTGGCGGATGCGAAGGAAGAAGGGCCGAGAGCTCCACGCCCAGCACCTGCGAAATCGCAAGCAGTGTCATCAGTCGCGGGTTGGCCGCCGTGTCCGGACGGGACTCGCCCTTCTCGAGCTTCTGAAACGTGTACCTACTCAGGTTTGCTTCGTATGCGACGCGGTCTTGGCTGTAACCACGGGCGAGCCGCTGACGCTGAATGTTCGTTCCTATCTCACGGACGTACGCGCTCCAGTTGGAGCTCGGGTCCGGATCAATGCGCACCCTCTCAGGCTTGCCGCGAGGCCTCCCCAAGTAGGCCTAATCGGTATGGCATTCTCTTGCCCATGGGATTCGATCTTGTCGACGTGCGCGGCTTCCAGATGGCCGCGCGCGATCCCTTTCTCGAGGCACTAATTGCAATCGTCTCCGAGCCCAATGGTTTATCGACCGCACAGCATGCATACGAGGCGGCGCGGGACTGGTGGGATGAGCATTCGCAGGGCCCAACACCTGCCGAACTGCTAGATGCGATGTTCGAGCCCCACGACTGGCTGACCGTCATCGCGGATAAGGAACGGTCACGCGGTGACCAAGAGGCGCACCTCCAACTACTGCGTGACTGGCTGCTTCTCTACTGGTGTCGGACCGGCGCGATCAGCTTCACCGCCGGCGCGGGTGAAGTCGTGCGACCTGGCAGCCTCGCACTAGCCCAGCCTGCGTCGAGACGAGTTGATCAGGTTGACGTGGGGGTCTGAGCGAAAGGTGAGGTCGTGAGTGAGCATCCGACGGCGATGGATCTCGTCCAGAGCGCCCGCAATGGTGAGATGTCGCAAGACGAACTCGTCGCGACGCTGTCGAAATGGCAGTTCGAGCCGACGTACCGCACGACGGGTTTGGCCGATGACTGGGAAGCGCGGCCCAACAGCTTTGACGCTGTCGAGTACGCCTACCTCACCGGACTGCTGGATGAAGACGCCTACCGGTATCTCTTCGAAGCTGTTGGTCGGGATCGTTGACCACCAGCCTGCACGGGTGGTGCGACCTCCAGCCGCGGTTGACCGCGCGCCCGTGCATCGACAGCCGTGTCTCGATTGCCAGTCCTGTGAAGGGAGCACTGATGCCCACCGATGACCCGTCAGACGGATCTGATCGCCTTTACACGCTCGCCGAGGCGGCCGCAGAGTTGCAGCGAATTGCCGACGCGCTCTTCGATAACCCGAGCGACGCTCCTGAACACCTCCTCGCCGCGCTCGACGACCTCCACGCCTCATACATTGCCCCGGGGAGCGAAGAGTCGGACGCCGAGGCAGAGGCGGAGTAGTCGCGACGGTCCGCGTAGCTGTCCCGTGCCTTCCGCCTACTTCGGCCTTCTATAGCGACCAGAGCAGTGCGGGCACCCCCGACCGGCCGAACGGCTATATACCGCGGCTTCCCAGCGATGCCCAGCCGCGCACTGCCAGGCAACCCTTCTGCCTGAGTGGGGAAGTACTTCCTGTGGCTTCAACTCGTTCGAGGCGTCCCATTCCGCCGCGAGATCGGGGCGGACCGTGGCCAAATCGGTGACACCCGCCAAGGCGCGCTTGCGGCTGCAGAACGGACAGCCCTGGCCCGACGAGCGATTGTTGATCGCTGCCTGCCAGCCGTGTCCACACTGACCAACCCACCACACCTTCTTCGCAGACTTTGCACCGACGAACGAAGGCGACGACTCGCCGTTCCGCTCGTAGTCCCATTCGGCCGCAAGATCCGGCATAACGGTCGCCAAGTCCGACTCACCTGGACTCGCCCGGTTGCGCGCGCAGAAGGGGCAGCCCGAGCCGTTTCGGGTGCGGTTGGCGATGCTCGCCTGCCATCGGTGCCCCTGTCCGCACACCCACCGGATGCGACGATTCGACCTCGCGCCGACCCCGTCCGGGTCACCCGCATTCGCTCCTGGAGTTCGGTCCCACTCCGCCGCGAGCTTGGGATACTCGGTACGGAGGTCAGTCTGACCGGGCCACGCCGCTTGTCCGGCGCAGTATCGACACCCCGCGACCGACCGCACGTACGGCGATGTCTCCCAGCGGTGGCCGCGATCGCAAACCCAGCACGCCTTCACGGACGTCCCTTGTTGCCCCCAAGGGTCGCGGTCGCCAGCGTTGCGTGTCCAGTCCCATTCAGCGATCGCCTGCGGAGATCGCTGAATCCACAAAGGGTAGGGGGCAGATACGTCGATGATTGCCGAGGTGTCGACGACCTCCAACGGGACATCGAGGTATTCGATGCGGGTCGCGCATACTTCACGGCGTAGGGGGCGTAGCCACAGCACAATCCGCTCCACGAGAACCTCGATCGGTCCGTCGACAGAGGCCAGAGCGCTCCTGATCGCATGGCGGAGGTCGACCGACGAGCACGCGGCCAGCCGCTGGACTCGTTTCGCGTCGGAAATCACCTCGAGCACAGTGATGGTCTCCGCGTAGAGCGCCGCGCGGCCGCGGACCTCCCGGTCGTCTGCGCAGAGCGATAGTGCTGCGTTCCACCCCTCGGGTCGCGTCAGCCACGCGTTGTCACGCACCATCTCCCATGCCCGAGCGTGCAAGCGCGGGCTGACGTGGCCGCGGGTCACGAGGCGGCGAAACCTGCGCTCGGCTTTAAATAGGGCTCTGTCATGAGACACGATCTGCTGTGTCTCAGTGGTCGTACCTGGACCCACCCAGACCATCTGCCCCGGATGTCGAAGGCACCAGTTCTCGCGATCGTGCGGGATCTGCTCCACCTGATCGCGAGCCGAGCAGAGGCGGCAAAGGAAGCGCTGGGGATAGGTCAAGGAGGGGTTCGGTTGTGCGATATCGCGCAGGCGAAGGTAGTGGCCCTGGGGCCGTCCGGCGGCCGCCTCGACGATTGCGGCGGCCGCACCCTCGTCCTTCCACACCCGGTATATGTATCGCTGCTTCTCGGAGGTGAGCCCTCGCTCCACGTCCTCGAACGGGACCCCCGTAGCTTGGCACTGACGCTGTGCGTACGAGCGTGGTGTCTCCAGTCGGTACCACTTCGGCCGGATCGCCCATGCCCGAGTGTCAGTCACGCCGCCTCAACCAAGTCTTCGATCGTGATCGGGTGCCGAACCGGTGTCGTGTGGCGCAGGCCGTCGAGCACGGTGAAGAGCCGGTGGCGGGTGACCTGCTCGTCGCGCCGGCGGTGGTCGTCGAGAATTGAAGCGACCAGCCGTTCAACGATCAGAGCGAGTACTGCGAGACGCCCGTCGGCGGCCTTCTGCAAAGCCCGGGCATTCCGCGTCAGGGTGCCAGGAGCGTGTTCGCAGAGAGGGAGATTGCGATCGAATGTTGTGACCCAGCGGTCCCATAAAGCGCGCCCGGCATCGGTCTCGTCAGCCCGACGCAGCTCCACCATGTCGCATCGCATCGTGACCTGCAGACCGTCGCCCTTACCGAAAGCCGTTCCGCTGGCGAGGCTGATGCCGACCAAGGCCACCGTCGCTGACGACTCGTTCTGCAACGCCTTGATGATGCTGGAGGGCTCGCTGCCCCCGAGATTGTGAGCCTCATCGATCACGAGAAGCTTCGTGCGGTGGAGGCGCAACAGATCAACGGCGCGGTGCCGGAGTTCGTCTGTGGTGATGCGCGTCGGCAGCGCGATGGTCGGCGTGACGAATCGGATGATCTGCGCGAGCAGGGCCTTACCGGTCGCGTGGTCGGTCATCTCGACCCAGACCACGGGAACTTCGCCGTTGTCGGCGTACTCCGGGTATCGCCTGGCGTGTTCATACTCGACGGAACGAGCCAGAAGCAGGGCAAGTTCGGTCTTTCCGTAGAACATCGGGGCCGAGATCATGAGTCCCCGGCGGGAGTTCTTGCGGCGGGGATTGGAACTGATGAGCTTGGCGAGGATGCCGGCGCTGAGGTCTTGCTCGGGGGTCGGCACCCGCAGCGTCAGTCGCAGAAAGTCATCCCGTGCCTGGTCATACGCTGAGCGATCGTCAGTGGGCAGGGCAGCGTAGTCAGCGAACGAGAGGGCCGGCGGAGGCGGTGGGAGCGAGCTAAAGGCCTCTCGTAGGCCGGGCAGGGTGGTCTTGCGGTCGTGATCCAAGATGAGTGGCTCGACGATCACGAGCGGATGTCCTTGATCGTGACGATGTCGTATGCCGACGAGTTCCAGTCGATGTCGTCTACGTCGACCGGAGCGGCCCACTCTCGCAGTTTGATCGGCGTTGACTCGGCAGATCCTTCAATGGTGTCGCCTGCCATAGCCGGGACGCGTTGATCTCGGAGTTGTCTAGAGCGGGCGCGTTTGTCGCTGCGCGCCCGCCGCTCAACAGAGTCCAAGAACTCTGCAGTCTTCGGAGTCTCACCGCCGTCGCCATCCCCGAACCGCTCAACCAGCTTCACCGCGGTCTCCGCCGCCATCCACGCCGATCGATCATCGAGCGCCGTATCCCAGCACTCGATCCACTCGTTGGTTTCTGGGTGACGTACCCAGACGGCGTTGAGGTTGTACGGGTCGTAACTGATGTCGACCTTGCGGGCACTTCTCGACCCAGGCGAGGCTGTCCCGGTCATCGAGCGCCCCCGGAGATCGGCGAGCAGTTGCGAGTCGTAGGTGCGGTTCTGAAACGCGATGCCTTCGTTGCTGATGACGCGGGGTTTGGTCGGTAGCAGTGCGAAGAAGTCCTCGGCGCGGAACGGCAATTGAACGCCCGGTCCTACCTCGAACAGCGCCGCGTACATCTGGTTCGGCGTCCACTCCCGTCCAGGGAACAGGGGCGATCTCAGTCCGCCGTGTTGAGTGTTGAGGTAGACCGTCGTAATCCAAGTCTCAAACGCGAGGCGCACGGAGTCGAGGGTGAGCGTCGGTGCGTCGCGCTTGCCACGATTGGCTACCGAGTTGCCCGTCGAGCCGGCCAACCATGTCGCGAAGCTCGTCGACGCGGTGCCGAAGTTGCGTTCAACATGCGGCTTCACCGTTGGCGTGTTGGGTGGTGCGAGTACAAGGGTGATGCCGAACGCGCGGCAGGCTGCCTCGAAGGTTGCGGAGCGGTAGTCAGCGCCGCCATCTACGGTGATCGCGTGGGGAAAGATCCACGGGACCGCCAGCGAGTCATCGTCGAGATAGGGGTTGACCCGTTTCATCAGCTCGACCGGGAGCATCGCGGATCCCGATAGTACGGCTGCGGAGGAGCCCGGAATCGCGCGGCGTCCGACGATCGCGCGCGCCAGAAGCAGGGCATGATCGAAACCGTTCGGCGCGTCTGCGTGAATGGCCCACGCGAGGGGAACTCGACTCGCGACGTCGAACAGCACCGTTGCCGTGGGGCGGAACACGTTGCCCTTATCGTCCCAAACCTGCACGTCGAGCTTGGTCGAGTCGATCTCGCAAACCGCGCCGAGACGAGACGCGTTTCCAGAGAAGAACGCGCGATCGGGGCTGTTAGCCGCTGTGCGTCGGGTGGTGGCCTTGGCAAAGCTGTATCGTCCGGCGTCGCGTTCATTTACGTAGCCCTGCAAGGTGCCGTCCTTGATGGTGCAGACAGCATCGCCGGGGTACATGCTTTCCAACGTTCGGCGCACCAGCAACGCGCAGTGGCGTCGAGTGCTGGTCGGCATATCCCTGCGATCGTCGAGTGCGCGATCGATGACGGCAACGAGCCTCGGGTCGGCCTTCGCAATGGCTAGCCGCTTCTTGCTCTTGCGGTGCATTCGAGCGTCAATGCCGGCGGCACCGTGAGTCTGGTACGCGCTCCACAGGTTGTAAAGGGTGCGCCGAGATCGCGCGAGCGACGTGCCCGCTAACTCGGCGGTCTTCGAAGCGATCCGCTGTTCCTGACTCGTCGATGCTGGGTCATAAGGCGGCCGTGGGCTGGTGGCGGTTGCATCCATAGGGACTCCTCGAAAGGCCTCAAGCAGATGCTTCTCCATGTCACGTACGTCACTTGGCCAGGCGCCTTCGCGCGGCCGCAATGGCAGGTCGGTGTTGCGCCGCGCGGTCCCGGCGTGCGAGAGCAACTCCGGGACCGATAGGACTAGCCAGTCGTCGGCGGATCCATCGCGCCGAAGCTTCGCCTCGGTGCCGCGGCGCACTCCCTCCCATACCCAGGTCTCACCGTCGATCTCGACGGCATCGCCTAGCCGAAGCTTGTGATCGTCATGCATTCGCCAACGCTCCTTCCCGGACACGCTCCGAGGTCGTGTAAACGGTGTCGCTGCTGAACGTCGCTGAGAGATCGAGGTCGAGCAGCCCTCGCCACGCGAGGTTGTCGACCCAAGCGCACGCAAGTGGTGGGCACTCCGGCGAGACGATCCGACACAGTTCCCCACGCGTTCTGCCTCCGCGCGCCGCATCCACAATCAGCGTCTCCGCCTGTGCCGTCGGCCTGCAACGGTCGTGACGAGATGCCGATATGCAGTCGAGGTTCCGCGTCGCGAGGGGGTTGTGCCCGGTCAGCACGCGATACTGCCACCCGAGTGCGGCGCAGACCTTCGCCGTCTCGTCGAACTGCAGGCGTGCTCGCTCGTCGACGAGCTCAGCCGGACGAACGTCGAGCAACCCGTAGCTGCCATCGGTGAACTGCGCCAAGAGGTCAGGCACGTGCGAATGCCCGGACAAGCTCGAACCGTGCCCGAACGCGACCGCCATCGGCTGTGACCACAATCGGTCTACCAGGCCGCCGTAGTCCAGCCACAGCACTTCCCAGCGCTCCTCCTGCGACTCACACCACACATGAGTGCGCGAGCGCTGCCAGAAGTAAAGCGCGCCCGTGAAGTAGTGCCGAACGCCCTTTGACGTGCGTACCTGAATCGGATCGATCGCAGCCCAGTCCCGTTCGCCGAGACTTCTGTCGGCGGAGGCATAGTGCTGATGGCCCCCGGCGTGGTCGTCGTTCATACGCGGTATCCAGTGCAGTTCGGTGCGAGCCGAACGGCGCCGGGTTGTGATCTGCTTTGCGATGTCGACCGGTCGCACCTGGATGCCTCCCATCGGGCCCGCAACGCTGCGTGCCTCGTGCTGATGCTTCCGCTGACACAGCGCACTGCTCGGACCCGCGTCGGTGTTTCGCTGCATTCAGTGCAGCGACAACACAGGCCAGTGCAACGAAAAGTGCCTAAATGCAACGGGAACGCGTTCCCGACAAATACTCCTTGACACACCCGCCGCACAGGCATAACGTACAACCAAATGGTTGCACAAAGAGAACTGAGCGAAGCGGAGGTCGACCGTGTCTTCCACGCACTGGCGACGTCGACCCGGCGCGACATCCTGCGCCGGACGATCGAGCGGGAGCAGTCGGTCTCGACCCTCGCCTCCGAATACGAGATGTCGTTCGCCGCGGTGCAGAAGCACGTCGCCGTGCTCGAAGCCGCGAACCTCATCGTCAAGCGCGCCGAGGGACGCGAGCGGCTCGTCCGCGCGAACCCCCAGATGATCGCCCGCGCCAGGGCGCTCCTCGCCCGATACGAAGAGCTGTGGCGGTCGCGCATCGCCCGGCTCGACGATCTGCTGGCCGAGACTCCTCGGTCCAACTCGTCCGACAACAGCGACAGCACGAACACCGAACAAGGAGACTGAACATGCCTGTCACCGACGTCATCACCGATGCCGACAACCTGACCATGACCGTGGTCGCCGACTTCGCCGCCCCCATCGAGAGGGTGTGGAGCGCCTACTCCGACCCGCGGCAGCTCGAGCGCTTCTGGGGCCCTCCCGGATGGCCGGCCACCTTCACCGCGTGGGACCACACCGTCGGCGGTCGTGCGCAGTACTCGATGAACGGTCCGCGCGGGGAGAAGTCGTCCGGGTCGTGGGAGTTCATCTCGATCGATGCGCCGAACGCATTCGAGGTCATCGACTCGTTCGTCGACGAGAACGGCACGCCGCTCGACGGCTTCCCCGCCCAGCGGATGACCTTCGCCTTCGAGTCCACCGCCGACGGCACCCGTATGACCACCACGAGCCACTTCGACTCGGTCGACGCCCTCGAGCAGGTCGTCGAGATGGGCCAGGTCGAGGGGATCAAGATGGCGATGGCGCAGCTCGACACCGTGCTGCAGGATCTCCGCGACTACGCGCAGGGCAAGGGCACGCGACTGGAGCTGCTCGACGACACGCACGTGCGCATCACCCGCCTGGTCGATGGGCCGCGCGAGCTGGTGTGGCGCGCGCACTTCGAGCCCGAGCTCATCCGCAAGTGGATGCTCGGACCCGACGGGTGGGAGATGACGGAGTGCGTCGCCGCCACCGAGGTCGGCCAGTCGTACCGGAACTCGTGGGCGCCGGTCGGCGACACCGAGGGGCAGCCGTTCGGATTCGAGGGGGAGGCGCTCCTGATCGATGCTCCGCGCCGCGCAGTGACCACCGAGCGGATGCAGGGCCTGCCGACCGAGACCCTCAACGATCTGAACCTGTATGAGGAGGACGGCGCGACCCTCGTCACTCTGCTCATCGAGTACCCCGACAAGGAGACGCGCGACATGATCCTCGCCACCGGCATGGTGGACGGCATGGAGTCGTCGTTCGCCCGTCTGGAGCGGGAGCTGCTCGCCGTCTGAGTGTGAACAACTCCTCAGGACCGGCCGGACCCCCGCGGTCCGGCCGGTTCTCCGGCTCTCGGCGCACTGTTCTTGAGGAGTTGTCCACGCGCCGCCTGCCGCACCCGACGCGGAGTCGGCAGGCGGAACCCGATGAGGCGGGATAGGGTGGCGTCACGATGAGGATCACGCGCCGCACTCTGCTCCTCGGCGCCGGAGCCGGTGTCGCTTCGGTGCTGCTCGTCTCCTGTACCCCCGAACCTGCGCCCACGCCCACCCCCACCCGCACGCGTGAGCCGGAGCCTCCGCCCGGGGTTCCCGCCGCGGCAGGGAGCGTGCGCAGCACCTGGACAACGGACCCGTACTCTCTCGGCGCCGTCAGCTTCACCCCGGTCGGTGTGCTGTCCGATACCCGCTCCGCCTTGGCGCGACCCGTCGGCAAGCGGCTGTTCTTCGCGGGCGAGGCGACAGACGTCGACGCTCCCGGCTCGGTGCGCGGAGCCATCGCCTCGGGCACCCGCGCCGCCGAAGAAGTCATGGTCCCGGCGAC
>NZ_QOAY01000035.1:55109-57812 GCF_003314775.1 Microbacterium sp. H6
CTTTTCAACGCGGACGACAGCGAGGTGCTCGATCGCCTGAGCAGCGGGGAGGTCGGGATCGTCGATCTCTCCGGCGAACTCTGGCGTGGAGCCGACGGCGACATCGACCCGGTCGACCCGCAGCCTTTCGACGCCGCGATCACGACGGCCCAGGCTGCTCCCGAAGACACCTCCGTGGCCGACGCGCTGACCGCCGCGGGTATCGACCCTGCTGACCCCGCGACCGCCGCATTGCTCGCGATCCTCGCCGCCCGCACCGGAGCCGGCGCCGACGAACTCTCGAGCTGGTTCGCGCCGCCGTTGCCCACAGGAGACCCGAAGGCGGCGACGGGCGACCTCACGCCGTTCATCGAGAAGACGCTCGACGGCGTCACCGTCGGCCTCAACTCGCCCGTCGCGAGACTGGCGTACGACGACTCGGGGGTGAGCGTGCGTCTCGGTACCGGGGAGGCGCTGTCGTTCGACCGCGTCGTCGTCACCGTGCCGCTCGGGGTGCTGCAGGACCGGAGCATCGAGTTCGACCCGCCCCTGCCCTTCTCCAACCGCGGCGCGGTCTCCGCTCTCGGCATGGGCGCGATCGAGACGGTGTGGCTGCGCTGGGACGAGGCGTTCTGGGACAGCGAGGAGGCGATCTGGCACGCTGTCGGTGCCGATGTGGCGATCCCGACCTGGATCAACCTGCGACCCGCGACCGGGGAGAACGTGCTCGTGGGGATCGTGGGCGGGGCAGCTGCCGCCGACTTCGCGCAACTCGACGAGGACGAGGCCATCGAAGCCGCCCTCGCCTCGCTCTCCCTCTACGTCTGACCGACGCGCTCGTCTGTCGAGGCCTGCACGACCGTCGGAGTCTCCGTGCTCTGCTCGCTCTCCCTGCGCGGCGTTCGCGGCAGCGGCATGCGGCTGATGAGCACGAGCACCGAGGCGACCAGGGCGAACGTCGCGAGGGCGATCGCGGACGACACGAGGAACTCCAGCGGCCCGCTCACCTGTCGCGGGTCGAGGAAGTAGTAGGGGTACCAGCCGATCAGTGGCCCACGGATCATCGTGAACACGCCCCAGAGCACGGGATAGGCGAGCGTCACCGGCACCACCCGCCATGGGACGGAACGGTGCCCGGGGGCGAGTGCCCATGCCGCCACCGTCACTGCGGGCAGCCAGAAGTGGAGCACCTGATCCGACCACGGGACGTCGATGCGGATACCGCGGACCCCGGCCTGCCAGACGAGGATGGCGAACACGAGTCCAGCCGTGATCGTCCAGGTCAGCACGAGAGCCAGCGCGACCGTGAGCCAGCGCGGATCGCGTGCCGTGCGCAGGGCGATCACGCCCGCGATGCTCAACAGCACCACGAACGCGATGTTCGACTGGTTGGTCAGATAGGCGAAGAAGTTCTGGCTGGCGATGGTGTTCGACGCCAGGCCCCAGGCGAGTCGATGGATGAGCGCCACGAGGCAGACGGCGGCGGCGCCGAGGCGGAGCAGGCCGAAGACGGTGCGGGCCTTCACCGCTGCGTCACCACCCATTCCGTCATCCGCCGAGTCTACGGACCGCTCCTCGGAGGAGCCGCCGTGCCGCAGCGGGCGCCCTCACCCGCGACGGTCGCTCAGCGCCGCGGCTCCCGGGTCGACCACAGCGCCAGAGCGACGAGCACGGGCTGGAAGAACAGTCTGACGAAGCGCTTCATGTCGGTGTCGAGACCGAATCCGTCGCGGTGGTGCATCCACTGCGCCACGTTGCCGGGGAACACGGCGACGAAGAACAGGGCGGCGATCGTGCCGACGGTGCGCCGACGGCGGCGTGCCAGCAGCAGAGCGGAACCGAGCGCGACCTCGGCCACGCCGGAGGCCAGCACCGTGGTGTCGGGGTCGAGGGGCAGCGACTCCGGCACCTGCGCCTGGAACTCCTCGCGCGCCACCGTGAGGTGGGAGACGCCGGCGAAGACGAGCGATGCGCCGAGGAAGATACGGCCGATGGTGCGGGCAGGAGTCGACATGGTGCGAGTGTACGCCTCCGCCACTGCGCTCAGATCAGCCGACGGAGTGCCTCTTCGAGCGAGACGCCCTGAGCCTCTGCACGGTCTCGCAGCCTCGCGTGCTCGTCGGACGACAGCGGGATGCGCAGCTCGATCGGGTCGTCCTCCGGCGCATCCAGCCCGTCGAGGAGATCGGAGGCCTCGGCCCACAGGGTCTCTGCGCCGGGCGCCGGTGTTGTGGGAGTGGAGGCCGGAGCCGAGGGGGCGGACGCGGCGACCGCAGCTGAGGCGGCGACCGCAGCTCCGGCATCCGTCGCCATCGTGAAGCCCGGTCCTCGCCGCGGTTCCTGCTCGGCCTGGTACGCCTTCGCTGCCGCGTTCGCCCGCTCGTCGGCGGCCTCGTTCAGGGGGTGACCTGCGTGGCCCTTGACCCAGGAGAACTCGACGTCACGGCCGCGGATGGCTTCGTCGATGCCCTCCAGCAGGTCGCGGTTCAGCACCGGTCCGCCGTCGGACTTGCGCCAGCCCTTGCGCTTCCACCCCGGCATCCACTTGGTCACGGAGTCGATCACGTACCGGCTGTCGCACTCGATCAGCAGCTTCTCGTCGGTGCCGGCCGTCGCGCGCAGCAGTTCCAGCACGGCGCGCAGCTCGCCCTGGTTGTTGGTGCCGTGTGGCGAACCGCCGGCCGCCCAGTTCGCGTCGTCGATGTACCAGGCCCAGCCGTTGGG
>NZ_QOAY01000035.1:57837-67115 GCF_003314775.1 Microbacterium sp. H6
CGGGGTTGCCCAGGGCGGAGCCGTCTGCGGCGGCGGTGATCGTCATCCTTCAACCGTAACGGTGGGGGACGACGCGGAATTCACCGCCGGACCACCATCGGGGTGCCGGTGACCGGATCGGGTGTCACCACCGCGTCGATGCCGAAGACGTCGCCGACGCGCTCTGCCGTGATGAGTTCGGACGGGGTGCCGGTGGCGATCACGTGCCCCTCCTTCATGAGCACGAGGTTGTCCGCATACCGAGCCGCCTGGTTGAGGTCGTGCAGCACCGCGATGACGGTCTTGCCCTGCGTGTTGAGGTCCCGCAGCAGATCGAGCAGCTCGTACTGGTGCGCGATGTCGAGGAAGGTCGTCGGCTCGTCGAGCAGCATCACCGGTGTCTGCTGGGCGAGCAGGAGCGCGACCCAGACGCGTTGCCGCTGCCCACCGGACAGCTGGTCCACGTAGCGCTCGGCGAGGTCGGTGGTGTTGGTCGCGGCGAGAGCCTCGCGCGTGGCGGTGTCATCGGTGGACGTCCACCGCTGCAGTGCGGAGTGGTGCGGATACCTGCCGCGCGAGACCAGGTCGGCGACGCGCATCCCCTCGGGGGCGATGGCGTCCTGCGGCAGGAGTCCCATCCTGCGGGCGAGCTCCTTGGAGCCGTACTCGCCGAGCGCGCGGCCGTCGAACAGTACGTCGCCTGATTCGGGCTTCAGCACCCGGGCGAGGGCGCGCAGCACGGTGGACTTGCCCGAGGCGTTCGGCCCGAGGATCACGGTGAACGACCCCTCCGGCAGCGCCAGATCGACGCCGTCTACGACGACCTTGCCGTCGTAGGCGACGACGAGTCCACGGGCTTCGAGTGCCGGGTGCGGCGTGGTCATTGTTCCTCCGGGTGTTCGAATCGCCCGAATGGTTCCGTTTCCGGGTGGAATGGAACCAATCGAGCGATTCGAAAGGGGTCAGCCGAGCAGGTCTTCGACCTGGTCGATGACAAGGTTGGCACCGATCACGCCGATGCCCACCATCCAGGTGTCGTCCTCCACCTCGAAGGCCTTGTCGCCGGAGGGGCCGGGCTGGGCGCCCCACAGTCCGGTGATCCGCTCCTGCGTGGTCGCGGTGGGGTCTCCGCCGGGGCTCATGTAGAACACCACGTCGCCATCGATCTGCTCGTAGAGCTCGGGGCTGAGCTCCATCATCGAGTACTCGTTCCAGTCGCGGTCGGCTCCCAGGTCGAACCCCATGTCGGTGAGCAGCGAGCCCGAGAACGTGCCGGGCCCGTACAGGCGGAAGTTGTCGGCGCGGAAGCGCACGATCGATGCGGTGGTGCCGTCGGCTTCGACCGCCGAGCCGACCTCGGATGCGCGGTCCTCGACGCCCTTGATGAGCTCGTCCATCTTGTCGCTCTGGTCCACGGCGGCGGCGGTCAGCACGGCCTGCTCGGTCCAGTTGGTGCCGGTGTCCTCCGAGAAGACGGTGGGCGCGATGGCCGACAGCTCCTCGTAGAGCGCCTCGTGCCGCACCTTCGAGCCGATGATCAGGTCGGGGGCGAGGTTCGCGATCGCGTCGACGTCGGGCTCGGCGATGAAGCCGATCGATTCGGTGCCGTCGAGATCATCGGCGAGGTAGGCCGGGAAACCGCGTCCGGCCCCGATCTCCGGTGCGCCGACCGGAGTGATGCCCAGGGCGACCAGCGCGTCCATCTGCGGGGAGTCGAGCACGACGATCCGCTCGGGTACCGACTCGAACTCCGTCTCGCCCATCGCGTGCTCCACGGTATAGCTCGTGTCCGTGGCGGGAGCGGATTCCTCCGCTGCGGGGGTGCTCGAGCATCCTGTGGCGATCAGGGTGATCGCGGCCAGAGAGGCGACAGCGGTGGCGAGCGGACGGAAGCGCGTTCGATGAGGTCTGTTCACGTCTCACAACCCTAGTGATGTTTGGTTAGGCTATCCAAATATGAGTTCCGAACCGGTCGTCGTCGCGCGTCGTCGTGCCCCGCTCGCGGCATCCCGCTTCCCCGTGTGGTTCGGCATCGCCCTGGTCGTGGCCGTGCTGGCGATCTCGCTGGCATTGAGCCTCGCCGTCGGTGCGCGGTTCGTGCCCCTCGGTGAGGTGGTGCTCTCGCTGTTCGGCACGGGGGACCAGAACGTCCTGAACATCGTCGGCGAGCTGCGCGTGACCCGCACCGTCAACGCGGTCATCTGCGGCGTCGCGCTGGGTGCTGCCGGTGTGCTGATGCAGGCGCTCACCCGCAACCCGATCGCGGACCCCGGGATGCTGGGGGTCAGCGCCGGCGCCTCGTTCGGCGTGGTCGCCGGCATGAGCGTGCTGGGCGCCCTCGGCGTCGGCGGCACGATCTGGCTCGCGCTCGCCGGAGCCGCTCTCGCTTCTGCGGTGATCTTCTGGTTCTCGGGCACCCGGTTCGCCTCCGGTTCGCCCGTGCGACTGATCCTCGCCGGCGTCGCGTTCTCGGCCATCCTGGCCGGGCTCTCGCAAGCGATCGTGCTGACGGATGAGACGGTGCTCGACGCGTTCCGCTTCTGGCGAGTCGGCTCCCTCACCGCCCGACCTGTGGAAGAAGCGCTGCCGCTGGTCGTCTTCATCATCGTCGGCGTGATCCTCGCTCTGCTGCTCGGGCCCGCACTGAACCTGATGGCACTCGGCGACGACAGCGCGATCGCCCTCGGGGTGAAGCCCGGTGTCGTGCGCGCGCTCGTGCTCCTCGCCGTCACGCTGCTGTGCGGCACGGCGACCGCGATCGCCGGTCCCATCGCGTTCGTCGGTCTCGTCATCCCGCATCTGCTCCGTCGCCTCGTCGGACCCGACCTCCGCATCGTGCTGCCGCTGTCGCTGCTCGCGGCCCCGGCGATGCTGCTTCTGGCCGACACCCTCGGCCGCGTGATCGGCGGAGGCGGCGAGGTGCAGGTCGGCATCGTCACGGCTCTGATCGGCGGCCCGCTGCTCATCGCCTTCGTGGTCGGCAGGCGGACGGCGGGGATCTCATGAGCCTGCGCACCGTCGCGCTGACGTCCGACGACCGTGTCCTCCGCGGAGAGCGCTGGTCCTTCCGGTTCAGCCATCGCACGGCCCTCGTGTGCGGCATCCTCGCCGGCGTCCTGCTGGTGCTGCTGGTCGCCGCGCTCATGATCGGCGAGTACATCGTCACCCCGGCCGCACTGATCGAGACGCTCCTCGGTCGCCCGCCGGAGCGACTCGACGAGTTCTTCGTCCTCGGGCGCCGCCTGCCGCGAAGCCTCGTCGCGATCGTCGTCGGCGCGAGCCTGGCCGTCGCCGGGGCCGTGTTCCAGAGCCTGACCCGCAACCCGCTCGCCAGCCCCGACGTGATCGGCATCAGCAGCGGTGCCTCGGTCGGCGCGGTGGTCGTGATGCTCGTGCTGGGCGGATCCCTGGCGCAGGCGGCCCTCGGAGCGGTCATCGGTTCCCTCGTGATCGCGGGCGTGATCGTCGTGTTCACCGCGCGTTCCGGGCTCCACGGCGTGCAGCTGATCCTCACCGGTGTCGCGCTGTCGGCCACCGCCATGGCCGTGGTCGACTACGTGCTGACGCAGGTGTTCGTCGCGAGCGCGACCACGGCGCAGACCTGGTTGATCGGATCGCTGCAGGGCCGGGGATGGGGTGATCTGCTGCCTGCGCTGATCGCGTTGCTCCTGATCATCCCGCTCCTCGTCTGGGCGGCGCCGGCTGCGCGGATGATGGCACTCGGCGACAGTGTCTCGACCGCACTGGGCGTGCGGACGGTGCGGGCGCGATGGATCCTGCTCGTCGCCGCGACCCTGCTCGTGGCGGTCGCCGTCGCCACGGCCGGGCCGATCTCGTTCGTCGCGCTGATCGCCCCGCACATCGCCCGGCGTCTGACCGGTGCGACGAGCTTCCTCGCCTCGGGGCTCGTGGGGGCGCTGCTGCTGCTCACGAGCGACCTGCTCGCGCAGAACATCTTCCCGGCGCCGATCCCGGTCGGCGTCGTCACCATCACCGTCGGCGGCGCATTCTTCCTGTGGCTGCTCTGGAGAGAGGGGGCTCGGCGTGGCTGAGCACACCATCGACCGCGTCCGTCCTCCACAGCGTCCTCGCCGTTCCGGAGCTCGCGTCTTCGCCGCCCGCGTCACGGCCGTGCGCGATCTCACCCCGCACATGCGGCGGCTCACCATCTCCGCGGCGGAGTTCGCCGACTACGCGCCCGCGGGACCGGACGAGTACCTCGGTCTGCTGCTGCCCCGCGACGAGAGCGTTCCGCTCGTGCTGCCCGCGAACGATGGGACGGAGAACATCCGTGCGGCTGTCGCGGCCATCCCCGACGAGGAGCGGCCGGATCTGCGGTGGTACACGTTGCGCGACCACCGCCCCGAGGCTCGCGAGATCGACGTCGACTTCGTCGTGCACGGCGACGAGGGCCCAGGAACCCGATTCGCCGGACGAGCGCGCGCCGGGTCGGCCCTCGGCATCCGCGAGTGCACGGCCCTGTATGCCCCACTGCCCGAGACCCGCGCCCGAGTGATCATCGGCGACGAGTCGTCACTGCCCGCGATCGCCCGCATCCTCGAGGCGACGGAAGCTGCGGAGACGCATGTCTTCATCGAGATCGCGGATGCCGCGGAGAAGCAGGATCTCGCGGGCGCCGTCACCTGGGTCGAGCGCCGGGGGGAGTTGCCCGGTGCGCGACTGCAGCAGGCGGTACGGGCTGCTGCGCTGCCCGAGGTGATCGACTATGCGTGGGTGTGCGGAGAGCGACTCGCGGTGCAGGAGCTGCGCCGTCACCTGGTCGACCGTGGCGTCTCGAAGGACCGGATCACGTTCTCGGGCTACTGGCGACTGGGTGAGGCGCGGGGCTGAGGTCGGCGGCTCCGGCCGGTCTGTCAGTCCTTCTCCGGGTCGTCGTCCTGGGGCTCCCGGTTCTCGGTCGCGGTGGCTTCCGGCACGGGAGGGGCGACCGGGAAAAGGACCGAGCTCAGGTCACCGCTGGTCTCTGCGCCGAGTCCGATCGACAGCGGATCGACGACGGGTGCCGTATCGAGGACTTCCGATTCGGAGCGCTCGAGCGGTTCCGAGGGCAGCACCCACTGGTTCTCTTCTTCTTCAGGCTTCTGCTGGAACAGTCCCATGGGGTCCATTGTGACCCCGTGCGGCCGAGACAGGGCCGGATTCACACGCGATTGATCGGATGCCGCCGCGCGCCGGGCGTGTCAGGTGGAGGCCGCGCGCACGGCGTCGACGAGCGCGCGCCAGGGGCCGTCGAGCGCGGAGTCCGGCAGCTCGCGTTCGCGTCTCTCGGACGGCGTGCGCGCTCGGATGCTCCACATGAACCGGTCGGCACCGACGCTGCCGTCCGGTTCCTGGTCCCACGGGCAGCTGTCGATCAGGCCGATCCACTCCACGGCGTCGTCGGGTTCCGCTTCCACACGCCACTGACGGCGGATGCCGGCGATGCCGCCCGTGCGCACCACCGCGATGACGACTTGCGCGTCAGTCGGTGGAGGGGACTCGCTCATCCTCATAGACTCCCACGGTCGTCCACGCCCGTCGAGCGGCTGCGGCTGTGGCGGCATCGATGGTCGTGGCCGCGGCGACGGTGGCGTCGGCGAACTGCGTGAAGTTCGCGGTGCTCGACAGGCCTCCGGTGAGGGCGCGATACCAGACGGTTCCCGCGCGCTCCCAGGCGTTGCCGCCGAGGTCGGTGGCGAAGAGGGCGAACGCACGGTTGGGGATGCCGGAATTGATGTGCACCCCGCCGTTGTCTTCCGTGGTGCGGACGAAGCCGCTCATGTGGTCGGGCTGCGGATCGCGGCCGAGTTCGTCGTCGTCGTAGGCGGTGCCGGGCGCGATCATCGAGCGCAGCGCCGCGCCTTCGACCGCATCGGTGAAGATCTCGGCGCCGATGAGCCAGGTCGCCTGGTCGGCCGTCTGGCCGAGGGCGTACTGCTCGGTCAGGGCGCCGAACACATCGGCGATCGACTCGTTCAGGGCGCCGGGCTGCCCCTGGTACTCGAGGTTGGCGGTGTGCTGCACCACGCCGTGGGCGAGCTCGTGGCCGATGACGGTGAGCGAGCCGGTGAAGTGCTGGAACACTTCGCCGTCTCCGTCGCCGAAGACCATGCGCTCGCCGTCCCAGAACGCGTTGTCATAATCGACGCCGTAGTGCACGGTCGCATCCAGCGGGGCTCCAGCGTCGTCGAGGGAGTTGCGGCCGAACGCCGCCAGGAGCATCTCGAAGGTGGCCCCGAGTCCGTCGTAGGCCTCGTTCACCGCGGTATCTTCGACCGGGGCGTCGTCTTCGCCGCGCACGACAGCGCCGGGCAGCTGCTGAGTGTTGCCCGCGTCGCTGATGGTGCGGTTGGGGGCGTCGGACAGCTGCGCCACGAGGTCGCCGTTCTCGTCGATCGACAGGTCGATGCGGGCGCGGAACGGCGGACGCCCGGCGGTCAGGGTCTGTCGCGCGGCAGCTGCGGCCTTCGGGAAGCGGCCAGACTCGGCCAGACGCGCGAGCAGATAGGAGGGGACCACTCCATGACGTTCTCCGGATGCTGTGCTGCTCATGGTGCGACCCTACGCCGGGGTGCCGACGTTCGGGGGCGTCCGCGGGCGGAGCGTCCTCCCAATCACCGTCACGCGACGACCGCCTCCACCGACGTCTCGCCGTGCTTCATATCGGACAAGGGGCGCAGATTTCCGGGGCGCTGAGGAGATGTCCCCCGAACGGCCGACAGACGCCTCCCCGAGGAGCGGCTACCTTTCGAAGTGTCGCTCGTCGTGTGTCGGGCGGAGGAACGTAGGGGCTCATGCGCATCAAGACACCGGCCGCCAAGGTCGGGTACCTGCTCGTCGTCATCGTCGGGATCACGCTCACCGCGGTTCCGCTCGCAGCCATCAGTTACGAACTCGGATTCGCGTGGGCGACCGTGGCTCTCTTGGTAGTTGTCGTCGTCGCAGCGCGCACCTTTCGAGGCGCCGGCGAATCCGATGCCCCGCGTCCGTGGTGGAAGATGACCAGCACGCGAGGCAGCGCGCTTCTTCTCAGCGCCTTCTTCTTGATCCAGGGAGTCGCCGCGTCATTCGGTGCCTTCGGCATGCCCGATCGGACCTTGGCCCTGGTCGGCGGCGTGGTGGCGCTGGTGATAGCCGGGTTCTACCTGCACTCGGCCCTCCGGGTTCAGCAGCGGGCAGAAGGCGGCGTTCCCGCGGAGAACTGAGCCGAGACGCCTGTATCCGCGAGAGCCCTGCGGGCAGCGCTCGCCCCTCGCGGTCCTCGTCTCAGTCGCGCTCGATGCTCAGCACTGTCGTGCGCAGTCCGTCGGATTCGAACTGCACCGGCATGCCGGGGTGGTCGACAGAGAACCAGAAGACACCGTCGACGGTGTCGTACCTGCGGCAGGTCAGCGCGCCGAGGGGAGTCGTCAGGCTCACCGTCGACACACTCGTGGTCTCGGGATCGAACGCGGAGTGGCCCTGGAGTTCGAGCCAGGTCACCCGGTTCGAGACGACTGCCTTCGGGTCCTCGACCGACCAGCGGTCCAGCGTCGCACCCTCGTCGTCCACGTCGTGATAGCGGTTGACGTGCTCGCCGAGCGGGCCATCCGGACCTTCCAGGAGAAGGTGGATCGTCGTGCCGTTTCCGATGGCGTCGCGGATCTCCGCGGCGGTGAACGGTGTCGGAAGGAGTGCGGGGTCGATCAGGTGCGGATCAGGATCGGTCATGGAGCCAGTCTGCGTCATGCCCCGCTCGTTCGTCACGGGATGGTCTCGATGGCCCGGTCCCCACCACGATTCCTTGACAGGATTGCGTTCTGTATACAGAATACCAGTACGCCCGAAGGGTGTTCCCGACCTGATCTTCCAATGATGAAAGAGGTAGCGAGATGGCACGTGCGAACGTGACGCGGTTTCTGGCACTGGGGGCCGCCGGCGCTCTGGCACTCGGACTCGCCGCGTGCAGCGGTGGAGGTGGAGGAGGCGGTGGAGGCGTCGACGCCGACGGCAACGCCACCGTCGTCTGGTCGACCTGGGGCACGGCCGACGAGCTCACCCGCTATGAGGAGTTCAACAAGGACTTCATGGAGCGCCACCCCGACATCAAGGTCAAGCTGCAGCCCGTGGCGGACTACGGCGACTACCACTCCAAGCTGCTCGCTCAGCTCACCAGCAACACCGCCCCCGACGTGTTCTACGTGGGCGACGACAAGATCGGCCAGTTCGTCGACTCGAACCGGCTCATGCCGCTCAGCGACTTGATGGACTCGAAGGAGAGCAAGACGAAGAAAGACGACTTCTTCCCCGGACTCTTCGGCGCCGCCGAGAACGACGGCGAGGTGTACGCCGCCCCGAACGACTCGAACCCCGACGTGTTCTGGTACGACAAGCAGGCGCTCGCCGCCGCCGGCATCACCGAAGACCCGGCGACCCTGGCCGAGAACGGCGAGTGGACGACCGACAAGTTCCTCGAGATGAACAAGAAGCTCCACGACGCGGGCCTGACGGGAACGATGTACTGGAACTACTGGGCGACGCACTGGAGCTGGCTGTCTTCACAGGGCCTCGACGCCCCGTACGACGACTCCGGTGCGTTCGTCGCGAACAAGGATGCCGACACCGTCGAGTCCGTGCAGCAGCTCGGCGACCTGTTCGAAGACGGCACCTTCGTCGTGGCGGACACCCTGCCGGACGGGGCCGGGGCCGACAGCGTGTTCGTCACGCACAAGGCCGGCTTCTTCGTGCAGGGCCGCTACACGATCGGCACGGTGAGCGCGACGGGCGAGCAGGACAGCTACGACATCGTGCAGTGGCCGACTCCCGACGGCGAAGCCGCTCCGACCGGAGTCGCGACCAGCTTCCTCGCCATCAACGGCAAGACCAAGGTGAAGGACGCCGCGTTCACGTTCTGGACCGAGTTCCTCTCGGCGGAGGGGCAGACCTTCCGTCTGCAGGGCGGCGGCAATGCCGTCCCGTCGATCAAGGGCGCCGATGATGTGGTGCTCGAGGGCGACTACCCCGCGCATGCGCAGACCTTCCTCGACATGCGTGACATCGGATTCGAGGACTACCCCGCCGAGGCGCGCGTGCCTGGCCTGCCGACCGCGATCGCGGACGAGTTCCTGAAGCTCTACCAGGGCAAGACCGACGCGCAGGCCACCCTCGACACGATCGCCGACGTGGTCAAGGACCGGTCGGAGAAGTAGGCGTGAGCACTGTCACCGAGAACGGGCGGATGCCGCAGGTCACCCCTGCGGCATCCGCCCCGCCCCTGCGCAAGGAGGCGCTCTGGCGCCGCCGTGATCGGCGGTGGGGGT
>NZ_QOAY01000035.1:67120-78836 GCF_003314775.1 Microbacterium sp. H6
GGGTACGTCTTCGTCGGCCCGCAGCTGATCGGCATGGGCCTGTTCGTCGTCCTGCCGTTCGCCGCCAGCCTGGTGCTGGCGTTCGCCGACTGGGACGGTCTGTCCGACCTCACGTGGGTGGGGTTCGCGAACTTCGCCGACCAGTTGACGGATCCGCTGCTGTGGCGAGCGATCATCAACACGCTCATCATCGCGATCGTCACGGTCCCCATCGGTCTCGGCCTCTCGGTGATCGTCGCGGTCGCGCTCGAGAAGCTCAAGACGCGCACGCTCTACCTGATCCTGTTCTTCGCCCCGGTCGTGACCTCGACGGTTGCCGTGGCGATGATCTGGCAGCAGATGTTCCGCTCCGACGGCCTGCTCTCCACGACGATCTCGAAGGTCTTCGGGGTCACCCCTCCCGACTGGCTGCAGGATCCGAAGCTCGCCCTCCTGGCCGTCTGCATCGTCACGATCTGGTCGTCGATGGGGCTCAACGTCGTGATCTTCCTCGCCGGGCTGCAGAACATCTCGCCCTCGGTGATCGAGGCCGCGCGCATCGACGGCGCCGGCCCCTGGCGGTTGTTCACCAGCATCCGTCTGCCGCTGCTCTCGCCGATCGTGTTCTTCTCGTCGGTCGTCGCGTTCATCTCCTCCCTGCAGACATTCGACACGGTCTACGTGCTCGTGCAGGACGCGGGCCCCGACAACGCGACCCGCACGATCGTCTACCACATCTTCGATCTGGGCTTCGGGCGGTTCGAGTTCGGTCCCTCCAGTGCCGCGAGCATCATCCTGCTCGTGCTGACCCTCGTCATCACCGCGGTGCAGTTCGGCGCGCAGAAGAAGTTCGTCCACTACGAGGATGACCCCGCATGAGCATCCAGACGCCTCCCCTCACCGGCCACGCTCCGGCGACCGACTCCACCGTCGCGATCACCGCGCCCGGCTACCGTTCGCGTGGCCGTGGTGGTCCTGCCGCCGATCGCGCGCGCCGCCGGCTCGGTTCGACCGCGTTGCACGTCGTGCTCGTCATCGCCGGGATCGCGATGGTGTTCCCGTTCATCTGGATGCTGCTGACCTCGTTCAAGACGCTGCCGCAGCTGCTGAAGAACCCCCTGCAGTTCCTGCCAGACCCCTGGACCTTCGACAACTACACCGAGGCGTGGAACGCGGTGCCGTTCGGGCAGGCCTACCTGAACAGCGCCTACATCGCGATCCTCGTGGTGGTGGGCACCCTGCTCACGGCCTCGATGGCCGGCTACGCGTTCGCGCGCATCCGATTCCGCGGCAGCAAGGTGCTCTTCATCGTCTTCCTGGCGACGCAGATGATCCCGAAGCAGGTGACGCTGATCCCGTTCTACCTGCTGATGTCGAACCTCGGCTGGGTCGACTCGCATCTCGCGCTGATCGTGCCGGGGATCATGGCGAACCCGTTCGCGGTGTTCCTGATGCGTCAGTTCGTGCTGGCGCTGCCGCGCGAACTCGAAGAGGCGGCCATCGTCGACGGCGCCGGCCGCTGGCGCATCTTCTGGAGCGTCGTGCTCCCGAACCTCAAGCCCGGTCTCGCAGCCCTCAGCATCATCGTGGCGCTCGACGTGTGGAATGCCTTCCTGTTCCCGCTGGTGCTGCTGAACTCGCCCGACCTGTTCACGGTGCCGCTGCTGCTGAACGCGTTCGAGAGCCAGCAGGGGTCGGTCAACTACGGACTCGTGATGGCGGCCTCCGCGATCGCCACCGTGCCGATGCTGATCGTGTTCGTGATCGGCCAGCGCAAGATCCTCAACAGCATGGCCGCGTCGGGTCTCGGAGGACGATGATGACGGATGCCGCAGCGCTCGCCGGGCGTCACCTCGACCTCGTCACCGCCCCCTTCACGCTGCCCCGCTCGCGGGTGCTCGTGTTTCGCGCGGAACACGGGGAGGGCGTGCGCGTGCACACCTCGGAGTACGAGAGGCGGCTGTCGGAGTGCCGGGTGCTGGACGCGCTCGTTGTGGTGGATGCCGCGGGAGCGGTGCTTCCGGTGACCGACGTGCACCCGGCGCGGGTGACGTTCGGTGATGCGGCGGCGACGCTGACGTTCGCCGACCCGTCGACGCTGAGCCTCGGGGGAGAACCCGGGTTGCGGGTGCGGTTGCGGCGACCGGACGGGCGTGTGGATGAGCATCCGCTCGGTGACGGGCTTCGACTCCGCATCGATGCCGATCGTGCCGTCGTCGTCGAGCCCGGCGACCATGCTGCCGCGCTCGCCGCGACGGAGGAGATCTGGGCCGACTGGTTCGCGAAGTGCCCGACCGTCCGCGACGACCTGCAGGAGATGACCGCGTTCTGCTGGTGGGTGCTCGGGGCGAACGTCGTCGAGCTGCCCTCTCTCGGCGACGCCAGGGCGATCGTCCCGTCGAAGATCGGATATGTCGGCCTGTGGCAGTGGGATGCGTACTTCATCGCCGTCGGGTTGCGACACGGCGACCCGGAGCTCGCGCGCGAACAGCTCGACCTCGCCTTCCGGTTCGCCCAGTCAGACGGGCAGCTGCCCGACGTGGTGCACGAGCTCGGGGTGCTGGCCACCAGCGATGACCTGCCCGAGAGTGACCGCGCCAACCTGCGTCGCGCCGGCTCGCAGATCGCCGATCCGAGTGCCCCGGTGCCGCTGACGAAGCCGCCGCTCGCCGCCTGGGTGCTGCGCAAGGTGCTCGAGGCCGAGGACGCCCCCGACTACGCGAGGACGCAGCTGGCGCGCATCGTCCGCTCGCAGGACTGGTGGTTCGCGGGAAGCGACCTCGACCACGACGGGATGCCCGAGTACGGTCACCCGTACTCCTCCGGCCTCGACGACAGCCCGATCTTCGACGGTCCGTTGCCGACCGCGGCCCCCGACCTCGGGGCGTACCTCGTGCGCCAGGATCGGGAACTCGCGTCGCTGCTGGAGAGGTACGAGCCGGATGCCGACGTCTCGCGGTTCCGCGAGCGGGCCGAGGCCACGCAGGAGCTGCTGCTGCGCATGTGGGATCCCGAGCGTGCTCGCTTCCTCGCGTTCGGCGGAGGGGAGGTGCAGCTCAGCGACACCGTCGTCGGGTTGATGCCGCTGCTCACGGGCACGCTGCCGACGTCGATCGCCGAGGCGTTGCGCGCAGCCGTCGACGACCCCGAACGCTTCCGCCTGCCCTGGGGTCTGCCCACGGTCGCGGCCTCTGACCCGGACTTCTCGGACGAGCGCATGTGGCGTGGCCCGGTGTGGGTCAACACGAGCACGCTCATCGCGGAAGGGCTCGAGGCTTCGGGCTACGCCGAGCGGGCGCGGGAGCTGCGGGAGCAGACCGTGGCGCTCGTGATCCACGGCGGTGGTCCGCACGAGTACTTCAACCCGCGCACAGGTCAGAAGGCGCGCACGGCCACCACCGCGTTCGGCTGGTCGGCTGCGCTCTTCATCGACCTCGCCGTGCAGCTCAGCTGAGCGCCTTCGGCGTCGTTCCGCCACGCCGGGGCCTGGTTAGCTGTTGTGATGCACGAACCGCGCACGATCACGCTCGAAGACCCGCGCTCGCCGGAAGGTCGAGGGATCCTGGAGTCCTTCTTCGCGGAAGTCATCGGGCGGTACTGGGATCGGCCGGCCACGGCGGCGGAGGTGGAGCAGGAGATGGAGAGCGACCCGAGCGACGACCTCCGGGATGACACCGGGTTCCTGCTCGTCGTTCGAGACGGCGCGCAGGCGGTCGGCTGCGGAGGCGTTCGATTCGTCGGACCGGGAGCAGGCGAGATCACGCGGGTGTACATCGCCCCCGCCGCGCGCGGGCGTGGTGTCGGCCGCTCCCTGATCCGCGAACTCGAATCGATGAGTGCCGAGCGCGGCCTGCACACTCTCCGGCTGACCGTGCGCCGCGACCTCGCCGAGGCACACCGGCTCTACCAGCGACTCGGATATGAACCGGTCGCGCCCTTCTCCGACTCGCCCTACGCCCACCACCAGTTGGCGAAGAAGCTGGATGCGCCGTCCCCGTCGGGAGATCGATGACGGGCTCCCGTCATCGGGAGCGGGGTGCCCCGGGGGTGCTAACCGGAGGAGTGGACCGCGTGCAACAGTCCGACGCGCATCGACGTGCCGTCGGAGGACTGCAGCACGGTGAAGAGCGTGCGGGTGCACGTGCGGCACCGCACGATGGCGGCGTGACGATCGAGCTCGACCACGGTCTCGGCGAGGGGCGCGAGCGCGCCGCAACCGCCGCAGGTGCCGACCAGCGCGGTGACGTCGGCGCCGAAGAGGTCCCAGAGCATGCCGGCGATCGCGTTTCCGTCGACGGTCTGTGCGGGGGCGGCAGCATCCATCACTTTCCTCCGAATCGTTCGGTGCGCACACGTTCCGGCGCATGCCCGAGGCCGACGAGCAGGTCGGCCACATGTTCGACGAACCCGGTGGGCCCGCACACGAAGACCAGGGGAGCGCGTTCCGCTGGCCAGGTGGCATCTCGGAGCACCTCTTCGGTGACGCGTCCGACAGCGCCCGCCCATCCGTCAGGAGCAGAACGGGTGAACGCCCATCGCACATCGGCTGCCGCCCCTGCGGGTGCTGCCTCGAGCTCACTGCGGTAGAGGGCGTCGTGCGGAGCCCGCACCGAGTAGAGCAACCTCACCGAGTCGGTCGCCCCCGCGGCCTGCGCCGCCCGCACCATCGACATCAGCGGCACGATGCCGGATCCCCCGGCGATGAGCTGCACGGGACCGGGGATTTCCGGACGCCACACGAAGTATCTCCCCAGCGGGCCCTTCACCTCGAGCTCATCGCCGACGCGGACGTCCCGCACCAGATAGGGGGAGACCTCCCCGTCGGGGATCTCGTCGACCGCGAGTTCGATCGTCTCGCCGTCACCGAAGGAGGCGAGCGAGTAGGAGCGGACCGCCTGGTAGCCGTCTTCGGCGGTGAGCCGGATATCGACGTGCTGTCCCGGGTCGCTCCCCGGCCAGCCCGGCACGCTGAGGCTGATCGTGCGGGCCGAATCCGTCTCCGCGTGCGCGCCCGTCACCCGCGCCTCACGCCAGCCGCCGACCGTCACCAATAGCGTTCCTCCGTCCACGGATCGCCGTGCATGTTGTAGCCGTTCTGCTCCCAGAAGCCCGGGGCGTCCTCCTCCATCAGGGTGAGTGCCCTGAGCCACTTCGCGCTCTTCCAGAAATAGAGGTGCGGCACGATCAGCCGAGCGGGGCCGCCGTGCTCCGGGGCGAGCGGCTCACCCTCGAACTCGAATGCGATCCAAGACTGCCCGCCCAGCAGATCGTCGAGGGGGATGTTCGTCGTGTATCCGCCGTAGGAATGGGCCATCGCGAAGGAGGCGGCGGTGTCGATCCCCTCGAAGAGCGTGTCGAGAGAGACTCCGCGCCAGGAGGTGCCGAGCTTCGACCATCGCGTCACGCAGTGGATATCGGTGTGCACGTCTTCGATGGGCAGCTCGTGCAGTTGATCCCACGTCCAGGAGACGACCTCGCCGGCCTCGTTGCGGATGCCGAAGCTCCACTCCGACATGTGGATGTTCGGTGTCGGCCCGGCGGAGAGCACGGGGAAGTCCTCGGTGAGGTACTGCCCTGGCGGGAGTTCCGGGGTGCTCTCCCTGCGTCGAGCACCGAAACCTCGGGAAATCACGGCCATGATCTTGCTCCTGTCGGTGGATGCGACCCTGCGCGTCAGGCGTAGTGGTTCAGACGGTACTCCGCGGAGGGTGCCCAGGGCGAGGAAGAGTCGCGTCCGGATGGGAACGGAAGGACGTGCGGGTGGAGCAGGACTACGCCGTGAAGTAAGAGCTCGTGGCGTTGTCGAGGATGCGCTGCATGCCGTGCATCCAGTTGAGCTTGAGCGCTTCGACGGCGCCGGGGACGTCGCCGTCGGCGAGGTGCCGGGCGATCTCGGCGTGCTCGGCAGCGACGCGTTCGACCTTGACGTCTTCGGGCACGAGGAGCGACTCGTAGCGGTGGAATGAGCTGCGCACGTTGTCGATGACGGCGAGCAGGCGGGCGTTGGGGCAGGCCGACAGCATCATGCTGTGCCACTCGTCGTCCTTGGTGATGACGAGCTGATGCTCGACGAGCTCGTCGGCGAAGGCGTCGGCCATCTCCTTGAGCTGCGCGCCGATGCGACGCAGCTCGTCGGGCGGACTCAGCTCGAGTGCGAGGCTCTCGAGGGCCGCCATCACAGGGGCGAGGTCGCGGAACTCCGAGGCGCTGAGCGGGACGAAGCGGAAGCCCTTGCCGTTCTCGCTCTCTATCTGTCCTTCGGATTCGAGGGCGATGAGCGCCTCGCGGAGCGGGGTGCGGCTGACGCCGAGTTCGGTGGCGAGCTGCACCTCGTTGATGCCCTCGCCGGGCTGTACGAGTCCGGCGCGCATGCGGGTCAGCAGCTCCTGCCGAACCTGCGAGCGCAGGTTCTTGCGTTCGATCGCCATGCATCCCCTCTTCTGCCGCCTGCCCGTCAGCCTATGGGTTGACGGGCCTCTGACGACGTCTTAGTGTGTGTATACAGAATACAGCCGATCCCGGATTTGCACCAGTGCCCGGTCGGGATCAGCCGGTGATGACTCAGAGAGGAGACTTCGTGCCCGCACCCGGTGGCGACCAGCCCACCCGACGCGTCCGCCTCGACGCCCTCGCCTACGGCGGCGACTACAACCCCGATCAGTGGTCGGAAGAGACCTGGCACGAAGACATCCGTCTGATGCGTGAAGCCGGCGTGAACATGGTGAGCCTGCCGATCTTCAGCTGGCCCCAGCTGGAGCCGGAGCCCGGCATCTTCGACTGGGCCTGGCTCGATCGCATCATCGACCTGCTGTGGGAGGCGGGCATCGCGATCGACCTCGCCACCGCCACCGCGACTCCGCCGTCGTGGCTGCTGCGCGCGCACCCCGAGATGGCGCCGTGGGACGCCGACGGCCACCGGCTCGAGTTCGGATCCCGCCAGACCTACTGCCCCTCATCCCCGATCTGGCGCGAGAACGTCGCCCGTATGGCCAGAGCCATGGCCGAGCGCTACGGCGAGCACCCGGGGCTCGCGATGTGGCACATCTCGAACGAATACGGCGACCACACTTCGCGCTGCTGGTGCCCCGAGTCGGCCCGCCACTTCCGCCGCTGGCTGCAGAACCGCTACGGCGACCTCGACGGGCTGAACGAGGCCTGGGGCGTGAACGTATGGGGTCAGCGCTACACCTCGTGGGAGCACATCGAGACGCCGAAGAAGGCTCCGGGCCCGGTCAACCCCACCAAGCTGCTCGACTTCGAGCGCTTCTCGTCGGATGCGCTGCTCGAGCTGTTCCAGGTGGAGATCGACGTGCTGCGCGAGGTCACACCCGACATCGCGGTGACCACGAACTTCATGAGCATGTTCCGCGATCTGAACTATTGGGACTTCGCCGCCGTCGAAGACGTCGTGACCGATGACGCCTACCCCGAGCCGGCCGACCCGACCTCGCACGTCGGCGCCGCGCTCAACTACGGGCTGATGCGCTCGCTCAAGGACGGGCAGCCGTGGCTGCTGCTGGAGTCGTCCGCGAGCGCCACGAGCTGGCGCGACGTGAACGTGCCCAAGGCTCCTGGCAAGATCCGCGTCGAGAGCCTGCAGGCCGTCGCCCACGGCTCCGACGCCGTGATGTTCTTCCAGTGGCGTCAGGCGAAGTACGGCCAGGAGAAGTTCCACTCCTCGATGCTCGGCCACAGAGGCGAGCGTTCGCGCAGCTTCCAGGAGACCAAGGCGCTGGGCAATGAGCTCAAGAAGCTCGAGCCGGTGCGTGGGACCCGCGTGCGCTCGCGTGTCGCCCTCGTCGTGGACTGGGACTCGTGGTGGGGCACCGGCGCTGCGGAATCGCTGCCCTCGCAGCGGTTGCAGTGGGCACAGCAGGCCCGCGCCTGGCACCGGGCGCTGTACACGCTCGGCCAGCCGGTGGATGCGGTGCGTGCGACGGGACCGTTCGACCGCTACGACGTGGTCGTGGTGCCGAACCTCTACATCGTGGAGCAGCCGCAGGCCGAGGCGCTGCAGGCGTTCGTCGAACGCGGAGGGCACCTCGTGGTCGGGCCGTTCTCGGGAGTGGTGGATGCCACCGAGAAGGTGCACGACGGCGGAGCGCCAGGACTGCTGCGCGACCTGCTCGGCATCGAGGTCGACGAGCAGTGGCCGATCGCCGACGGGCTGACCGAGAGCATCGACTTCGCGGGCGAGCTCCTGACGGTGCCCTCCTGGAGCGAATGGCTCGAAGCGGATGACGACGTCGAGGCGCGTGCCACGTATGCGAGTGGTGAGCTCGACGGCCTGCCGGCGGTGACCCGTCGCGCGGCGGGGGAAGGGTCGGCCTGGTATGTCAGTGCGATGTTCGAACCGGACGGTCTGCTCACGGTGTTCCGCGACGTGCTGCGCACTGCCGGCCTTCCCGCTCGCGAGCGGACGGACGTCGACGTCGAAGTCGTCACCCGAGCAGACGACGCCACCGACTACACGTTCTATCTGAATCACGGGCGCTCGCCCGTCGCGTTCGAGATCCCGTCGCCGGGCGTTGACCTGCTCACCGGCGTGCGTCATGCGGGCCGTCTGGAGCTCGAACGCTTCGGCGTGGCGGTGCTCGCCGCTCCCCGCGCCGACACCCTCTCTCTTGCCACCCTGACCCCGCCTTCGGGCGCTGATGATGTGAAGGAGGACGCATGACCACTCCGTTCGTGCATCCGTACATCCCCAACACCGCCCCCGAGTCGAGGGCGGCGATGCTCGCGGCCGTCGGCGCCGCGTCGGTCGACGAGTTCTACGCCGATGTGCCGGCGTCGCTGCGACTCGGCCGGGCGCTCGATCTGCCGGCACCGTTCGCGGCCGAGCAGGACCTCGCCCGTCACGTGCGCGGACTGCTCGCCAGGAACCGCTCGACCGAGGAACGACTGAGCTTCCTCGGCGCGGGCACCTACAACCACTACGTGCCCGCCGTGGTGGATGAGGTCATCGGCCGCAGCGAGTTCCTGACCGCCTATGCCGGCGAACCCTACGAGGACCACGGCCGCTTCCAGGCCCTGTTCCAGTACCAGTCGCTGATGGCGGAGCTGTTGGAGATGGACGTCGTGAACGTGCCGGTCTACGACGGCTACCAGGCGACGGCGACCGGTCTCACGATGTCGGGGCGTCTCACCGGCCGCGTGCGCGTGCTGGTCGTCAGTGACGTGCTGCCGGCGAAGCTCGCGAAGGTGCACGACTACGTGCGGGCCCACCTGACGCTCGAGCACGTGCCGCCCGTGAACGGCACGGCGGACGTGGAGGGGATCAGGACCGCACTCGGCGACGATGTCGCCGCCGTGTGGGTCGAGACGCCCAGCGCCACCGGCGCAGTGGAGGCGGCGCTGCAGGAGATCGCGGATGTTGCGCACGCTGCCGGCGCCGTGCTCGTGGTCGGCACCGATCCCATCGGCTACGGGGTGCTCACCCCGCCCTCGGTCTCCGGTGCCGACATCGTCACCGGAGACATCCAGTCCCTCGGCCTGCATCAGTGGTTCGGCGGAGCCCACGGTGGCTTCATCGCCGTGCACGACGACCCCGCTTTCGTGATGGAGATGCCCTCGCGCCTGTTCGGGCTCACCACCACCGACGTGCCCGGCGAGTACGGCTTCGGCGACGTGGCCTACGACCGCACCTCGTTCGCACACCGCGAGGAGGGGAAGGAATGGGTCGGCACGGCCGCGGCCCTGTGGGGGATCGCCGCCGGTGTCTACCTGGCCCTCATGGGTCCCACCGGCATGGCAGAGCTCGGCGAGGTGCTGCTCGCCCGCACCCGGTACGCGCAGCAGGCCCTCTCCGCTGTTCCCGGTGTCTCTCTCGATGACGACGCCGTGCATCTGCGCGAATTCACGGTGACCCTTCCGGTGCCAGCGGCGGAGGTCGTCACGGCGCTCCGCGCCCGGGGCATCGAACCCGGCGTGGTCGTGGGCGAGCACCGCCTGCTCGTCTGCGTCACCGAACTGGTCTCCCAATCCGACATCGACGTCCTGGCCGGCGCGCTCGCCGCAGTCGTCGCCCCCGAACTCGCAGAGGAGCAGAAGTGAGCCTCCCCGTCGCGCCCAAGCCGGCGCTCCGCCGATTCCAGCAGGCCCGCTGGGACGAGCCGATCATCTTCGAGCTGACCACACCAGGTGAACGCGGCGTGCTGGTGTCGCAGGTCGAGCCGGGCGTGCGCGAGGCGGTGGGCGATGTGGTCGCCGCGCTGCCGGCTTCCCTGCGCCGCGCCGCGAAGCCGAAGCTGCCCGAGATGGGGCAGATGCGCGTGCTCAAGCACTACCTGCGTCTGTCGCAGGAGAACCTCGGTGCCGATTTCAACGTCGACATCGGACAGGGCACCTGCACCATGAAGTACGCCCCGAAGATCAACGACCAGCTCGCGAACACCCCGCAGCTCACCGCGATGCATCCGCACCAGGATCCGGCCGATGCGCAGGGCGTGCTCGAGATCGTCTGGCAGTTGGAACGGGTGCTCGCCGAGATCTCCGGCATGGACGAGGTGTCGCTGCACACGCAGGGCGGCTCGGCGGCGATCTGGTCGAACATCGCCATGATCCGGGCCTTCCATGAGGCGAACGGCGAAGGCGAGCAGCGCCGCGAGGTCATCACCACGATCTTCAGCCACCCCTCGAACGCGGCCGCGGCGAAGGCGGCAGGCTATGAGGTCATCACGGTCTACCCCGACTCCGAGGGCTATCCGTCGCTCGACGCGCTCAAGGCCGCGTTGTCGCCCCGCACCGCGGCGATCATGGTCACGAACCCGGAGGACACCGGCATCTACAATCCGGCGATCCGGGAGTGGGTCGACGCCGCGCACGCGGTCGGAGCCCTCGCCTCGTACGACCAGGCCAACGCGAACGGCATCCTCGGGGTCACGCGCGCCCGCGACGCCGGCTTCGACGTGTGCCACTTCAACCTGCACAAGACCTTCGGCACCCCACACGGCAGCGGTGGACCGGGATCCGGTGCGAACGCCGTGAGCGCGGCACTGGCTCCGTTCCTGCCGGGACCGCGCGTGGTGCGCGACGATGACGGGACCTTCGGGGTGGTCGAGGCGGGAGAGCTGTCGATCGGCGCGGTCGGCCCGTTCTTCGGCGTCATCCCCGCGCTCGTGAAGGCCTACTCCTGGATCATGGCACTGGGGGCTCCGGGGCTGCTCGCCGCCGCGGAGACCGCCGTGCTGAACAACAACTACCTGATGGCTCGTGTGCTCGCGATCCCCGGGGCCTCGGCGCCGTACGCCACCGGACGCCGCCGCATCGAGCAGGTGCGCTACTCGTGGGAGGAGCTGTACCAGGAGACCGGCATCTCGTCGGAGGAGATCGGCGTGCGGATGTCCGACTTCGGGATGCACTACTGGACGAGTCACCACCCCTACGTGGTGCCGCAGCCGTTCACGCTGGAGCCCACCGAGTCGTACTCCATGGCGGAGCTCGATGAGTATGCGGCGACCCTCGCCGAGGTGGCACGTGAGGCGCGGGAGACCCCCGAGGTGGTGCGCACCGCCCCGCACAACCAGACCGTGCACCACACGCACCATGACGATCTGGACGACCCGGAGCGGTGGGCGATCACCTGGCGCGCATACCAGCGGAAGTACGCGGTGGAGCTGGCCGCACTGGCGGACTGACCGCGATGCTCGGACTCGTCGTCAACTCTGTCGCCGGAGTCGGAGGGCCCGCGGGGCTCGCCGGCTCCGACGGTGCGGACGTGCAGCGCCTCGCCCTCGCG
>NZ_QOAY01000017.1:0-2160 GCF_003314775.1 Microbacterium sp. H6
CGGGGTTCCCGCAAGACGAGTTCCGACCTAGTCTGGGCAATCGAAGAACTTCGATGAAGAGAGAACACGGGCGATGCGCGCACGACCAGGCAGGGTCACCATCTACGACGTCGCGGAGCGCGCCGGGGTGAGCATCTCCACCGTCTCGCTGGCGGTGAGCGCCCCCCACCGGGTACGACCGGAGACCCGCGAACGCATCGTCGCGGCGGCCACGACCCTCGGTTATCGGATGACGCAGGGCCGCCGGGTCGGTGCCGCCCGCATCGCGGTGGCCGCGCCGTTCACGACCTACCCGTCGTATCTGCGCCGCCTCTCCGGAATGCTCCGGCGGGCCAGGGACGCAGCGGTGGACATCATCCCCTACGACCTCGATTCCGCGGCAGCCGCGGATGAGCCGCTGCTCGACGTGCTGCCCACGCGCACGGACGCGACCGGTCTGGTGGTGATGGGGGTTCCGCTCGGGGGAGCAGCGCGGCGGGCGAGCAAGGCGGCGCGCATCCCGGTCGTCTATGTCGACGTGGTGCCGACGCGGTCCGACGTGGGCGGTCCGGTCGTCCTCGTCGACGACCGCGACGGCGGTGCGCAGATCGGCCGCCACCTCGCCGGGATCGGGCATCGCCGTGTGCTCTTCGTCCATGAGCCGCAGCGCTCGCCGGCGTACGTGTCGGCCGGGATGCTCCGCATCGAGGGGCTGACGCAGCACCTGGGGGTGACCGACCTGGCGGTGGCGCATCCGTCCTCGGTCGACGATCGCGTGATCGCCGCAGCCCGAGCCGCAGGAGCGACGGCGATCGTCGCGAATCACGACCAGTTCGCCGTCGCCGTCCTGTCCGCCCTGCGCTCCGACGTCGACACCCCGCCACTGGCGGTCGTCGGCTACGACGACGGCGAGGTCGCCGAGGCGCTCGACCTCACCACCGTGCGCCAGCCGTTCGAGGAGAGCGGACGCACGGCCCTCGAGCTCGTCCTCGGACTGGTGTCGGGGGCGTCGACCGCGCGCGAAACCGTGCGACTCGCCCCGACGCTGATCGCGAGGTCTTCGACGCTCGGCGCCGGGTTCAACCCCGCGAGGCGGTGACGCGCTTCTTCTCCCGGATATAGACCTCGCGACGCACCTTCGCCACGACGTCGCCCTCCCGGTCGGTGATGACCGTCTCGAACCACTCGAGCACCTTGGCGCCCCCGTGCGCCCGCTCCCGGATCTCTGCGGCCTTCTCTTTCGACACCTCGAACTCGGCCGTCAGCACTCCACGTCCCGGCTTGAGGAACTCGATCTCGCCTCGGGTGTCCCACACGACGTAGTCGCGTCCGAGCTGATGCATGACCAGCATGAAGAAGTAGGGATCGGTCATCGCCGACATCGATCCGCCGAATGCCGTCTTGACGTAGTTGCGGGTGAAGACGTTGACGTGGAGCTCGACGGTCGCGTGCGTCCAGTCCTCGCGGAAACGACGGACGCGGATCCCGCTGAAGAGGTTGGGGATCCAGAGGCTCATGCCGATCGCGAGTCGGCGGGGAGTGATGCGCATGAGGTCAGTGTGGAGCACCCGACCGAGTCCGACAAAGCCGTCTGGAGGGTTGTCACAGTTGTTATAGTTTGCATAGAATAAGTAGAGATTCGAGGAGAGGGGGGCCGGATGCTGATCCGCGTCGATCTCGACAGCCCGCGGGCGCTGTACGACCAGGTGGCGGCTTCGGTGCGCTCCGACATCCTCGCCGGCGTGCTGGCGCCCGGCGATCGTCTTCCCGCGGCGCGCGACGTCGCCGAAGCGCTGGACATCAACCAGCACACCGTGCTGCACGCGTACCAGCAGCTGCGCGACGAGGGCCTGGTGGATCTCCGTCGCGGCAGGGGAGCGGTCATCGCGGCCTCGGCCGCGCCCCTGGCCGAACTCGCGCACGACATCGACGACCTGGTGCGTCGCGCCGCAGCGCTCGGCGTCTCCGCCGACACGCTCGCCGGCATCGTCCGCGCACACCGCGATGCCGACACAGGTATGCGCCCGATCGAGAACCCCGAGTAGGATTCGCCATGAGCGATCACGAAACCACCCACGACCTCACGCGCACACCGCCTCCGCTGCTGCGACGCGCCCGGCTGGCCTTCTTCCTCGTCGCGGTGATCCTGCCGGTCGTCATCACGGCGATCGCCGTCGTGGT
>NZ_QOAY01000017.1:2205-2394 GCF_003314775.1 Microbacterium sp. H6
CTGACGTGGTTGCCCGCGCTGCCGCCGGAGGTCGCGACGCACTGGGGGCTGAACGGTGCCGACGGCTTCGGAGCTCCGGCCACGTACCTCTGGATCCTCCTCGGTGTCGGCCTCGGGCTGCCCGTGCTGATGGCCATCGTGACACTCGCCGCGGTCGGTGCGCACTGGGGCGGCGCTGCACGGATGATG
>NZ_QOAY01000017.1:2565-2725 GCF_003314775.1 Microbacterium sp. H6
GCTCGCCGCCGGCATGTCGTCCCTCGCCGCCGTCATGAGCCTCGGTTCGCTCGCGATCCAGCGCGACCTCGCCGACCCGGCTGACGCTCCGGGGATCGGCGGCGTCATGGCCCTGGCCTTCGGGGCGCTCGCGGTGGTCGGTGCCATCGCGTGGGTCGTG
>NZ_QOAY01000017.1:2770-6390 GCF_003314775.1 Microbacterium sp. H6
CCGCGAGTGCGAGCGGAACAGGGACGCACACTCGAGCCTCGGTACGCCGTGCACGTCGCGAAGGGGGAGCGCGTCGTGTGGGTCGCCACGACCACGATGCCGCGCGGGGCGCTCCTGCTCCTTTTCGTCGTGCTCTTCGGCCTCGTCGTGGTCGCCGCGTTCATGCTGGGCACCGGCGTCGAGGGCGGCTGGATCGTCGCGGTGGTCGCGCTCGTCGTGGGCTTCGCGGTGGCGGCGACCACGTCCTTCCGTATCAAGGTCACGCCCGAAGGCTTCTCCGCCCGCTCCCTGCTGGGGTGGCCGCGTGTTCGCATCCCTCTCGATGAGGTCGAGTCCGCCCGCGCCGTGGACATCTCGCCGTTCGGTGAGTTCGGCGGATGGGGATGGCGCATCGCCGTCGACGGCCGCACGGGCATCGTCATGCGACGTGGCGCGGCGATCGAGGTGTCCCGCCGCGGTCGACGGCCCTTCATCGCGACGATCGACGGTGCGGAAGAAGCTGCCGCACTGCTGCAGTCCTATGTCGACCGCTCGCGAACACCGGATTCCCCCTCGACCGACGACGGAAAGGCGACCTCATGAACGACCGGATCCTGCACGCGCGTCGCGTGCCCTGGGCCGCGGTGATCGTCTTCGTGGCGGTGTCCTTCGCCCTCGCCTGGCTCGTGGCGCTGCCACTGTGGCTGGGCGACGGTCTCGCCGAGCCGATGTCGGTCTTCCTGCTGCCGATCATGATGTTCACCCCCGCGATCGCCGCGCTGGTGGTGACGTTCCTGATGCGCGTCCCCGCGCCAGGGCGGCGCGCCCGCTTCCTCGGACTGTGGCCGTTGCGCCCCGCGAAACGCGTGATCTGGCTCATGGTGGCTGGCTGGCTCGCGCCGCCGCTCCTGGTGGCACTGGGCATCCTGTTGTCCGCGGCTCTCGGCTTCGTGCAGCTCGACCTGACGTTCGCGGCCTTCGCCGCCGAGCTGGAGAAGGCCGTCCCGGCCGGTACGCCGCTTCCTCCCGTCCAGGTCATCGTGTTCGCGCAGCTGGCGATGATCCCGGTCGGCGGGCTGTTCAACAGTCTCTTCGCATTCGGAGAGGAGCTCGGGTGGCGGGGCTGGCTGCTGCCGGCGCTGCGCCCGCTCGGGACCTGGCCTGCGCTGATCCTCAGTGGCGTGATCTGGGGCCTCTGGCACAGTCCGGTCATCCTGCTCGGCTACAACTTCGGGCGCACTGACATCACCGGGGTGCTGTTCATGGTCGGCGGATGCGTGGCCTGGGGCATCCTGCTCGGCTGGCTGCGTCTGCGGTCGGCCTCCGTGTGGCCGGCCGTGATCGCGCACGGCTCGTTGAACGCGGCTGCGGGGATGGTCATGATCTTCGCCGCTGCGCAGCCGGACCTCGCTCTCGCAGGTCCCCTGGGGGTCGCCAGCTGGGTCGTGATCGCCGCGGTCGTGCTCGTGCTCGTGTCGACCGGCCAGTTCCGACGGCAGCCCGAGCTCGCTGACGCGCCCGGTCGTCTGCTCTCCACGCCGCGCCCTTGACGGAGGGCAGCGGCGGGGGTTGGCTGAGGCCATGGAATCCACCCCCGCCGCCTGGTCCGATGCCGACTCCTACCTCGCCGACCTGCTCGTCGGTCCCGACCCCGACCTGGAGTCGGCGCTCGCCGCCCAGCGTGACGCGGGCATGCCCGAGATCGAGGTCGCTCCGGTGGCCGGCAAGCTCCTGCATCTGCTGGCCCGGATCAGCGGCGCGCGCAGGGTGCTCGAGATCGGCACCCTCGGCGGGTACTCCACGATCTGGCTCGCCCGCGCGGTGGGCTCCGATGGACGCGTCGTGACGGTCGAGGCGGAGGCGGACAACGCGGCGGTCGCACGCGCCAGCATCGACGCCGCGGGCGTCGGAGACCGCGTTGACATCCGGGTGGGCAGGGGAGCGGACGTGCTTCCGACCCTGGTCGGCGGATTCGACCTGGTGTTCATCGACGCCGACAAGGAGTCCAACACGATCTACCTCGACTGGGCGGCGAAGCTCGGTCATCCCGGCACCGTCATCGTTCTCGACAACATCGGGCGCGAGGGCGAGATCGTCCGTGACGACTCCGACGACCCCAAGGTCGTCGGCACGCGCGAAGGTCTGCGCATGCTGGGGGAGGACCCGCGCTTCGATGCCACGGCACTGCAGACCGTGGGAGCCAAGGGATGGGACGGCTTCGCGATCGCGGTCGTCGTCTGACGGGCGGGTCCTCGGAGCCGTCGGGAGGCCGGGCTAGACTGGGCGCGGATCGACGACGCTCCACACAACGTTTTCCCCCTGAGCAAGGAGCACATCAGTGGCACTGATCGAGGCTGTAGGCGCACGCGAGATTCTCGACTCGCGCGGAAACCCGACCGTCGAGGTGGAGGTCCTCCTCGACGACGGCATCGTGCAGCGGGCGGCCGTGCCGTCCGGTGCATCCACCGGCGCGTTCGAGGCGTACGAGCTCCGCGACGGCGACAAGAGCCGCTACGGCGGCAAGGGCGTGCTCAAGGCCGTCGAGGCCATCATCGACGAGCTCGGACCGGCGATCGAAGGCGTCGAGGCCAGCGAGCAGCGCATCGTCGACGAGATCCTCATCGAGGTCGACGGCACCGAGAACAAGAAGCGCGTCGGCGCCAACGCCATCCTCGGCGTGAGCCTCGCGGTCGCGAAGGCCGCGGCCGACTCGGCCGACCTTCCGCTGTTCCGCTACCTGGGCGGTCCGAACGCCCACGTGCTCCCCGTTCCGCTGTTCAACGTCATCAACGGTGGCGAGCATGCAGACAACGGCATCGACATGCAGGAGTTCTTCCTCGCGCCGATCGGTGCGGAGACCTACTCCGAGGCACTGCGCTGGGGCGTGGAGACCTACCACGTGCTGCGCGCCGAGCTGAAGGCCGCGGGCTACGCGACCGGCCTCGGCGACGAGGGCGGCTTCGCCCCCGACCTGCCCAGCAACCGCGAGGGTCTCGACTTCCTGGTGAAGGCGATCGAGAAGGCCGGCTTCACGCCGGGCACCGACATCGCGCTCGGCCTCGACGTCGCAGCCACCGAGTTCTTCAAGGACGGCGTCTACCGCCTCGACAACAAGGACTGGGACGCCGCCGCTCTCACCGAGTACTACGTCGGACTCGTCAACGACTTCCCGATCGTCACGATCGAAGACGCTCTGGCAGAGGACGACTGGGACAACTGGAAGCACCTGACCGAGGCGCTCGGCTCGAAGGTGCAGCTGGTCGGCGACGACCTGTTCGTCACCAACCCGCAGCGTCTCGCCGACGGCATCAAGCGCGGTGTCGCCAACTCGCTGCTCGTGAAGGTCAACCAGATCGGCACGCTCACCGAGACGTTCGACGCGGTCAGCCTCGCACAGCGCTCGGGCTACACCGCGATGCTGTCGCACCGTTCGGGTGAGACCGAGGACACCACGATCGCCGACCTGGTCGTCGCGACCAACGCCGGTCAGATCAAGGCCGGCGCGCCCGCTCGCAGCGAGCGCGTCGCGAAGTACAACCAGCTGCTGCGCATCGAGGAGGAGCTGGGCGACGCCGCGGTCTTCGCCGGCCGTTCCGCGTTCCCGCGCTACCAGGCCTGAGCGCACACACGCACGCAGAGCC